>NZ_JBQQBW010000154.1:0-13439 GCF_052245415.1 Streptomyces sp. 8N706
GGCGGCCGTCACGCAGCAGCTCACCGGCGCGCCGGGCGGCTTCCAGCGCGAGGCCGAGGAGTTCGTCCTTGAGCTCGTCCTGGCTTTCGTCCTGGAGTTCGGCGTTCACAGGGCCCCCTGCTGTCGCTGGTACGGGCTGTCCGCGCCCGCGGCTGCGGGGCGCGGCGCGCGGCCGGGGCAGCAGCCGACGGGGCAGAGATCATGGCTCGGCCCCAGCAGGCCCAGGGCGCGGCGCTCCACCGCGCTTCCCCGCTCGACCGCGGCCCGCTCCAGCACCAGCTCGCGGACCCCCGCCGCGAACCGCGGGTCCGCTCCCACGGTCCCGGCCCGGGAGACCGGCAGCCCCAGCTCCTCCGCCTTCGCCGCCGCCTCGGTGTCGAGGTCGTATCGGACCTCCATGTGGTCGGAGACGAAACCGATGGGCACCATCACCGCGGCCGGCGCTCCGGCACCGTGCAGGTCCTCCAGGTGATCGCAGATGTCCGGCTCCAGCCAGGGGATGTGCGGTGCGCCGCTGCGCGACTGGTAGACGAGGCGCCAGGGGTGCTCGGTGCCGGTCGCCTCGCGGACCGCCCCGGCGATCTGCCGCGCCACGTCCAGGTGCTGGGTGACGTACGCGCCTCCCTCGCCGTGCTCGTCCACCGGACCGGAGGTGTCCGCCGAGGCCGTCGGGATGGAGTGGGTGGTGAAGGCCAGATGTGCTCCCGCGCGGACCTCCTCGGGCAGCTCGGCGAGCGCCGCGAGCGCGTTGTCCACCATCGGTCCGATGAACCCGGGGTGGTTGAAGTAGTGCCGGATCTTGTCCACCCGCGGCAGCGGCAGTCCCTCGGCCTCCAGCGTCGCCAGCGCGTCGGCGAGGTTCTCCCGGTACTGCCGGCAGCCGGAGTACGAGGCGTACGCGCTCGTGGCGAGGACCAGGATGCGGCGCCGGCCCTCGGCCACCATCTCGCGCAGGGTGTCCGTGAGGTACGGCGCCCAGTTCCGGTTGCCCCAGTGGACGGGCAGGTCGAGACCGTGCTCCGAGAAGTCCTTGCGCAGCGCGTCCAGCAGCTCCCGGTTCTGCGCGTTGATCGGGCTGACCCCGCCGAAGAGGAAGTAGTGCTGCCCCACCTCCTCGAGCCGCTCGCGGGGGATGCCGCGGCCGCGGGTGACGTTCTCCAGGAACGGCACGACGTCCTCCGGGCCCTCGGGGCCGCCGAAGGACAGGAGCAGCAGGGCGTCGTACGGGGCGTGCACTGGCTGTTCGGACATGCCCCGATCCTGCCATCCGCCACTGACGGCCGGAAAATGACGGGCGCCCGGCGCCGTCGGCCCGTAATCTGTCCAGGCTGTCGACATTCCTTACCGGCGGAGTGCCCGTTGCCCAGCCCCTACCGAGCGATCTTCGCCGTCCCCGGCGCCAAGGGGTTCTCGGCCGCGGGGTTCCTCGGGCGTCTTCCGGTGTCGATGATGAGCATCGGCGTCGTCACGATGATCTCCGAGCTGACCGGCCGGTACGGTCTCGCAGGCGCTCTCTCCGCCACTCTGGCCCTGTCCGTGGCCGTCCTCGGACCGCAGATCTCCCGGCTCGTGGACCGCTACGGCCAGCGCCGGGTGCTGCGCCCGGCCGCCCTGGTCTCCGTCACTGCCGTCACGGGCCTTCTGGTCTGCGCGCACCAGCGCGGGCCGGACTGGATGCTGTTCGTCTTCGCCACCTGCGGCGGCTGCGTACCCAGCGTCGGCTCGATGATCCGGTCGCGGTGGGCGGCGGTCTACCGGGAGTCGCCGCGCGAGCTGCACACGGCGCACGCCTGGGAGTCCATCGTCGACGAGGCCTGCTTCGTCCTCGGTCCGATCATCTCCATCGGGCTGTCCACCGCGTGGTTCCCGGAGTCCGGCCCACTGCTGGCCGTGGTGTTCCTCGCCGTCGGCGTCCTCTGGCTCACCGCGCAGCGGTCCACCGAGCCCGTCCCCGATCCGCTGGAGAAGCACACCAGGGGCTCGGCGCTGTGCTCCCCCGGCCTCAGGGTCCTGGCGGTGACCTTCGTGGCGACGGGGGCGGTCTTCGGTGCGGTCGATGTGGTGACGGTGGCCTTCGCGGAGGAGGAGGGGAACAAGGCGGCGGCGAGCGTGGTGCTCGCGACCTACGCGCTGGGGTCCTGCCTGGCGGGAGCGGTCTTCGGACTGCTGCACCTGAAGGGCCCGGCCTCCCGCCGATGGCTCCTGGGGGTGGTGGCGATGGCCGTGAGTACGATCCCCCTCCAACTGGCCGGGAATCTGCCGGTTCTGGCCGTGGCGCTCTTCGTCGCGGGCCTGTCCGTCGCACCCACGATGGTGTCCACCATGGCCCTCGTCGAACAGCACGTGCCGCGCACGAAGATGACCGAGGGCATGACCTGGATCAGCACCGGAATCACGGTCGGAGTGGCGCTCGGCTCGTCGGCGGCGGGCTGGGTCGTCGACATCGCCGGTGCCCGCGCCGGGTACGCCGTGCCGACGGCGGCCGGAACCCTCGCGGCGGCGGTGGCGTTCCTGGGGTACCGCCGGCTGCGGCCGGCTGCCGGGCGGGTGGGGCCGCCCATACGGCGGATGAGGGGAGGGTCCGGTGCGGACGACCGAGAGCAGCAAGGTGTGGCGTAACTGGGCGGGGAACGTCACCGCGCGCCCGGTCCGGTCCCTCGCCCCGTCCTCCGCCGGCGAGGTGGCTCGGATCGTGACGGCCGCCGCGGAGGACGGTCTGACGGTGAAGCCGGTCGGCACCGGCCACTCCTTCACCACGACCGCCGCGACCGACGGGGTGCTGATACGGCCGGAACGGCTCACCGGCATTCGGGAGACCGACCGCGCCGCCGGGACGGTGACGGTCGCCGCGGGCACCCCCCTGAGACAGCTCAACGAGGCGCTGGCGGCACGGGGTCTCTCGCTCACCAATATGGGCGACATCATGGCGCAGACAGTGGCGGGCGCCATCAGCACCGGGACGCACGGCACCGGCCGGGACTCCGCCTCGATCGCCGCCCAGATCACGGCGCTTGAGCTGGTCACCGCCGACGGCTCGGTCCTGCGCTGTTCGCACGGTGAGAACCCGGACATCTTCGCGGCCGCCCGGACCGGTCTGGGCGCCCTCGGCGTGATCACCTCCGTCACGTTCGCCGTGGAACCACTCTTCTTCCTCACCGCCCGCGAGGAGCCGATGGGCTTCGACCGGGTCACCGCGGAATTCGAGCAACACGTCGCCGAGAACGAGCACTTCGAGTTCTACTGGTTTCCGCACACCGCCAACTGCACGACCAAGCGCAACAACCGCAGCGCCGGACCGGCCACTCCTCCCGGGCGGATCAGCGGCTGGATCGACGACGAGCTGCTGTCCAACGGCGTGTTCCAGGCGGCCTGTTCCCTGGGCCGGGCGGTGCCCGCGACCGTCCCCGGTATCGCCCGCATATCCAGCCGCGCCCTGTCGGCCCGGACCTACACCGATCTCCCCTACAAGGTCTTCACCAGCCCGCGCAGGGTCCGGTTCGTGGAGATGGAATACGCGGTTCCGCAGGCGGCCGCGGTGGCCGCACTGCGGGAGGTGAAGGCGATGGTCGACCGCTCGCCCCTGCGCGTCGGCTTCCCGGTGGAGGTCCGGACCGCCCCGGCCGACGACATCGCGCTCTCCACCGCATCGGGACGGGAGACCGCGTACATCGCCGTGCATCTGTACCGGGGGACCCCGCACCGGGCCTACTTCACCGCGGTGGAGCGGATCATGACGGCGCACGACGGCCGGCCGCACTGGGGCAAACTGCACAGCCGCGACGCCGCGTACCTCGCCGAGGTCTACCCTCGCTTCCGGGAGTTCACCGCACTGCGCGACCGGCTGGATCCACGGCGGGTGTTCGGGAACACCTATCTGCGCCGGGTGCTGGGCGAGTAGGGCGTTTCATCCATCCGGGTCGGTCACTCCGCGTATCCGCCACCCGCCCCGCCGCCGTCCGCGGAGCGACCCGATACCGGCCGCCGCGCACCGAGTTGACCGGCCACAAGGCGGATTCGTTAGTTCCGATTCGGTGGATGCTGTGAACATCCCAGTCCCATCCTCGGCGTCGTGGCAGTCAACTCCGGTCCGCGGCGATAAGTTCGGCGGCGCGGCGGGTCCACCCGGATGGCCCGAATGGAGTACTGTGGCGAGCCCAGGCTCCGGTTCCTCGTCCGGCCGCCCGGACCTACCGGAGGGGGCCGGAGGCGGCACTCGGACCGGCGGAGCCGCGGCAGGGCACGGGTAACGGCGCACGACAACGACCGGCACGGTCACTGAGAGTGGCGAATAGGTAACCGTGTCATAACGGCGGATACGGGCGCATGCCCGACACGCCGGGTAACTCAGCAATGTTGTGGCAGGCTGCACCCGGGCAGGCCACACTCGACCAGCGGAAGCAGCGACGCACGTGACGTCGGCAGGCACCACCCGGGAGGTCCCCATGCCCGAACTGCGTGTCGTGGCCGTCAGCAACGACGGCACACGGCTGGTGCTGAAGGCTGCGGACAGCACGGAGTACACGCTTCCGATCGACGAACGACTGCGCGCCGCCGTGCGCAACGACCGTGCCCGGCTGGGCCAGATCGAGATCGAGGTCGAGAGCCACCTCCGCCCCCGCGACATCCAGGCGCGTATACGGGCCGGTGCCTCCGCCGAGGAGGTCGCACAGCTCGCCGGCATCTCGGTCGACCGGGTCCGGCGGTTCGAGGGCCCTGTCCTCGCGGAGCGCGCCTTCATGGCCGAGCGGGCCCGCAAGACACCGGTGCGCCGGCCCGGGGAGAACACCGGACCTCAGCTCGGCGAGACAGTGGCGGAGCGGCTGTTGCTGCGCGGCGCCGACCGGGAGACCGTGCAGTGGGACTCCTGGCGCCGGGACGACGGCACCTGGGAGGTCCTGCTCGTCTACCGGGTCGCGGGCGAGCCGCACTCGGCGAGCTGGACCTACGACCCGCCGCGCCGCCTGGTGCAGGCCGTGGACGACGAGGCCCGGTCGCTGATCGGGGAGACCGACGACACCCCGGAGCCCAGCTTTCCGTTCATCCCGCGGATCGCCCGGCTGCCGCGCGACCGGCCGCTCGACCGGCCCGCTGCCCCCGCGCCGGAAGCGGACGAGAGCGGCGACCGGGACTCGCTGACCAGCCTGCTGGAGGCGGTCCCCAGCTTCCGGGGCGACATGGTCGTCCCCGAGCCGGTGTCACCGCCGCTGGCCGAGGAGGAGCCCGAGGAGGAGCCGGAGACCACGGCCGAACCGGCACCCGCCGCGGCCGGTGCCGGTTCGGCGTACGCGGATGTGCTGATGCCGCGTTCGGTGGCCGGCCACCGCGATCGGCTCACCGGCACGACGGACCGTCAGGCGGAGGCGGACGGCGTCCGGCCGGGCCGCCGAGCCGCGGTGCCCAGCTGGGACGAGATCGTCTTCGGCACGCGCCGCAAGAAGCAGGAGTAGCGGCACACGCGCACGTGAACAGCAGGGCCGCCGCCGCGGTGGGACATCCCGTCGCGGCGGCGCCCCTGCGGCGTGTGCGGGCCCGTCAGCCCCGCTCCGCACCCGTGGCCACCGGGCGGTCGGCCTGGGAGGACCACTCGCTCCAGGACCCCACGTACAGCGCTGCCGGAACGCCCGCCACGGCCAGGGCCAGCACCTCCTGCGCGGCCGAGACACCGGAGCCGCAGTAGACGCCGACCTCCGCTTCACCGCCCGCGCCGAGCGCGGAGAAACGCTCGCGCAGCTCCGCCGCGGGACGCAGCCGGCCGTCCTCCCCGACGTTCTCGGCCGTGGGGGCCGATACCGCGCCGGGGATATGACCCGCGACGGGGTCGATCGGCTCGACCTCGCCCCGGTACCGCTCCCCCGCCCGGGCGTCGAGCAACACGCCCGAGCGGGCCAGCTCGGCGGCGTCGTCCGCGGAGAGCAGCCGCAGGGACCCCGGCTCCGGGGTGAACGACCCTCCGGCGGGCGGTGGCACCTCTGTCGACAGCGGACCGCCCCCGTCCGTCCACGCGGCGAGGCCGCCGTCCAGGACCCGGACGTCCGGGTGCCCGGCCCAGCGGAGCATCCACCACGCCCGCGCCGCCGCCCAGCCCTGCCCGCCGTCGTAGACGACAACCGGGCGGCCGGCCGAGACACCGGCCCGGCGCATCGCGCTCCCGAAGGTCTCGAGATCCGGCAGCGGGTGCCGTCCGTTCTCCCCCGGAGGGCCCGCGAGTTCGGTGTCGAGGTCGATGTAGACCGCGCCGGGCAGATGCCCGGCTTCGTACGCGGGCCGGCCGGGCGGACCTCCGTGCTGCCAGCGCACATCGAGCAGCACCGGCGGCCGCTCCCCCGCCGTCTGCCTCGCCAGTTCGGATGCGGTGATGATGGCATTCATGGGTCCCATCTTCGCGTAGTGCGGCCTGCGCCGGATGTTCCTCGGTACACCGGGCACACGACGGATGGTTACCGAAGCGAGATAACACAGAAAGGGACGTGAAACACCAAAACGGTCATCCTCCGGCGCGAACCCGTGGAATGCGGCGCGGCCCTGGCCCACTGTGCGACCGGTGGTGCAAGCATCTGAAAGGGCGTCCGCCCGGGATGGCGGTACGCCCGGTCCCGCACGACCACCACGATGGTCCGAGGAGAGAGTGACGATGACCGAGGCAGCGACCCGCCACACACCGGGTACGCCTTGCTGGGTGAGCCTGATGGTCCACAGCCTGACCGCGACCCAGGATTTCTACGGTGCCCTGTTCGGCTGGACGTTCAGCCCCGGGCCTCAGCAGCTGGGCCCGTACGCCCAGGCCCTCCTCGACGGCCGGGTGGTCGCCGGGGTCGGCGAGCTGCCACCCGACCGGCATCTGCCGGTCGCCTGGACGACCTATCTGGCGACGGACGACGCCCATGCGGCAGCCGACCGGATCAGGTGCTGCGGCGGCACCGTCGGCGTCGGGCCGCTGGACGCGGGCGAGGCGGGCCGGCTGGTCATCGCCTCGGACCCGACCGGGGCGGTGTTCGGCGCATGGCAGGGCAGGGATCATGCCGGCGTGGAGACGGCCGGCGAGCCCGGCACGCCCGTCTGGAACGAGTTGCTGACGCAGGAGACGGCGACGGTCGCGAAGTTCTACGCCGCCGTCTACGGCTTCGAGGCCGAGGCCGGGGTTCCGCCGGGCCCCGACCGTCTCACCCTGTCCCTGGAGGGCCGCCCGGTGGCCGCGATCCACGGTGTGGGCCACGATCTGCCGCGCGACCGGGGCCCGCACTGGATGACGTACTTCGAGGTCGAGGACACGGACGTCGCGGCCCGCCGGGTGGTCGAGCTGGGCGGACACGTGCTGAGCCCGCCACAGGACCGCCCCCGGGGGCGGACGGCGGGAGTCGCGGACCCCGAGGGCGCCGTCTTCAGCATCGTCAGGACGCGCCCTGGAGGCGCCGACGGATAGTGCGGAGGAGGCGGAAGGCCTGCCCCGTGGTGCGGGGCAGGCCTTCAGCGGTGGAGCGGCGGGGTGCACCGCGTTTCAGGACCGGTAGATGATCAGCGTCACCAGTTGCGTGATCACGACGATCACGCTGGCCAGGGCCATCCACTTCTCGCGGTTCTCGAGCACCGCGCGCAGGCTCCCCGCCGGTTTGCAGACCGGATCACGCTGCCGGATCTGGGCGATCTTCAACCTGGTCGCATGGTGGTGCCAGACCAGGATCCGGTCCTGGTCGAGGCCGCAGGCCAGCAGGAAGGTGTGCAGATCCTCGGTGGACGCGATCTAATTGCCCTGGATCATCTGCTGCACCGTGGCCCGGCCGAGGGTCAGTCCCAGCCGGGCGGCCTCATCGGCGAGTTCACGTGGCGACATGCCCCGGTCGTCGAGGAGTTCGCGCAACAGCGCCACGAAATCCTCCGGCAGCGTGCACAGCGCCAGCGCGATACGGACCTGGTCCACCGGCCGGTTGGCCTCCAGGGCGTTGACGCGTACGCCCTCGTCCGTGGTGGCCTCCTTGACCAGTGCGAGCAACTCCCCCCGGTGACTTTCGCGGTTACGGCGCTCGAAGCGTGAGCGCCCGGGGGGGCTCTCGTCGTCGTGCTCGCCGACGGCCTGCGAGGGCGCGGCGGCGGACGACTCCTCCATGACACTCTGCTGAGCCATCTCCCACCAGGTGCGCCACAGGCCCATCTCCGCGTCCGGGTCGCAGCCCTTGACGAAGGCCTCCACGATCTCCCACTTCGGCAGCGCCTTGCCGGACGCGGCGACGGAGAGAGAGGACGAGGAGTAGTGGCAGCGGTCGGCGAGCTGAGCGATGGTCAGGCCGGCGCCGGCACGCAGCTTGCGCATCCGCTGGACCAACGCGGCAAGCCCGGCGGGGAGGTTGTCCTCCAGAGCGTTCTCAGACCGCGCCATGACCGGAGCGCCCCTTCCCCGCGGTGTTGCTCCTGCGCCGCAGGGCGACCCGGCGTGCGGAGCGGATGCGGTGAGTGCGGTGACCGCGCCCGGTCGGCGGCCTCCGCTCGGGCGTGGGCCCCTCCTGCACGACCGTGGGCCCGGGCGCGAGTTCCGGACGCGGCCGGGGCACGTGCGCACCGTTCACCGCGCCCGTCTCCGGATCCCGGTCCCGGACGGTCTTCTCCAGACTCACCGTCGGCCGTTCCGGGGTTTCCGGGGCCGGTTTTTCGGGACCACGGGCCAGCGGGAAGGCGGTGATCAGCGCGGTGGACAGGGCCAGCCCGAAGGATCCGGCTCCCAGAGGGTCGGCCCCGGCGGCCGCCATGCCCCAGCCGACGCACCCGCCGACTGCGCTGAAGCCCACTATCTGCAGAGTGTTGCGGACTCGCCGCGTGAATTCAGGTGTCACCTTGCGTTCTCTCTCGGGTTCGAAACAGAGCGGGGTCCCTGCCCTGAGTTCAGGTAGGAGACGAAGATGGCGGAGACCCCGCGGTGAATTGGGCTGAGCGCGCTTGACGCCCACGCCCGCTGCGGCGGCAACCACAGCGACTGCGGCGTGAGTGACCTTGCGTTCGTTTACATACTGCCGGAACCGCTCGGCGTACACCACGGTCCACCTGTCGTCCTGGGAAACCTCGAAGAACCCACCTGACTCAGTGTCATCTTCGTGCAGGACGAAGCAAGTTGGGATACTCCGTTGGCATGTGCCACTGCCACCGCGCCAAGGAGTCGTAAGGTCCGCATCACACTGGTTTGCGCGTCACCCGTTCGAGCTAGGGCCGGTAGCCGGATTTGGCAGGTGCCGTCGCTAAAGAATCACGAACAATCAGGAGGCGAAATGCCTGTTTGGTGCTGTCGTTGCAGTTCAGAGCCGAACTCAGGGTGACCTAACCGACACAAGATTCTTCGAACCTCACCCTGGTGAATTGCCGTCGGTCCGTTACCCTTCTATAGGGGTCCTGATGTCGTCACTATGGACCCGCCGGTTCGTCCATCACGAGCCGCTCCAAGGCGTTCTCTCATGGGCTGAGCGCTCACCTTGGGTTCGGTCCCCCGCGGCAACGGGGGGCCTCCAGCTTCCGCTCCTCCCGCAGGAGCGATGCACAGCAGGTCGTCGAGCACAGCTCCGCCGCTGTGACCGTCGGGCGAGGACGTCCGGAAAACAGCGAAGCACATGCAGGCAGTAACGCTTTGGCCAGCGATAAAAACGACGGTGTGTGACGGACCTCACCCCCGGACGGAATACTTCCGGCGTGTCGCCCTGACCGGGGAGCGAGCGGCCGGTACCGCCCAGCGCACCGGTGAAAGAACCCGAGCCGGGGAGGCCTAAGGGCGGGGCTCGGGGCAGGAGTCGGGCCGGCGGTTCGTGACGCTCGTGGGGTCGACCGGGAGCACATCGGGGGAGATGGCGGCCGCGCGGGCGCCGGCGGCGGTCATCCGTCGGCGGTGGTGGCGACGGCACAGCACCTCGTAACCGACCTCGTCCTCCCCCTGGTTGACATCGCCGACCACGACCTGGGCGCCCTCGACGACCATCCGGCCGCCGACCGTACGGGCGTTGTGCGTGGCTCGGGCGCCGCACCAGCACAGCGCCTCGACCTGGAGGACCTCGACGCGGTCGGCGAGTTCCACGAGCCGCTGGGAGCCCGGGAAGAGCTTGCTGCGGAAGTCGGTGGTGATACCGAAGGCGAACACATCGAGGCCGAGGTCGTCGACGATCCGGGCGAGCTGGTCGATCTGCTCGGGCTGGAGGAACTGCGCCTCATCGGCGATCACATAGTCGGCACGACCGCCCGCCGACAGGTGGGCGACGACGTGCCGGTAGAAATCGAACCCCGCACCGGCCTCGACCGCCGCCGTGACCAGGCCGAGCCGGGAGGAGAGCTTGCCCTCGCCCGCCCGGTCGTCCCGAGTGAAGATCATCCCTTGCAGCCCCCGCGCCGAGCGGCTGTGCTCGATCTGCAGAGCGAGAGTGCTCTTTCCGCAGTCCATCGTTCCGGAGAAGAACACCAGCTCGGGCATGGGGGTGGCCGGGCCTTTCGGTCGCACGCGGAGCAGGGGGCAGCGGGCGGAGCAGAGCGTCGGATCAGGTGCGGACTTCGAGGAGCGGCACGAGCTGCTCGACGGCCGTCATCGAGCCGTGCAGCCCGACCATGGCCGACTCCTTGGGTTCGGTCTCCGAGGCGACGATCGCCACGTCGTCGCAGGCCGCGGCTACCACATCGCCGATGCGGCCGTAGACGCGGCTGTCGATCCGCGGGCCGAACCAGCCTGCCTCGACCGCCTCTTGACGCGTCGCCACCCACATCCGGTCCCCCAGGACCTCCCGCCAGACGGCGGCCACATCGGCCGCCGCGCCGGGCACCGCGTAGACATGCCGGGCCCGGCCCTCGCCGCCCAGCACGGCGACCCCGGCGCGCAGCTCCCAGTCCTCGTCGAAATCGATCCGGGCCTCCGGGTCGAAGGGCAGGTCGATCATGCCGTGGTCGGCGGTGATGTAGAGGGCGGAGCGGGGCGGGAGCTGCTCGGCGAGACGCTCCGCGAGCCGGTCCACGTACATCACCTGACCGCGCCAGGCATCGGAGTCCGTGCCGAAGCGATGCCCCTTGCCGTCGACCTCGCTGTAGTACGTGTAGACCAGCGAGCGGTCCGCGGCGGCCAGCTGCTCGGCGGAGAAGTCCATCCGGTCCTCGCCCGAGAGCCGGCCGTGGAAGGTCCCGCCGCTCAAGGCGATCTTCGTCAGCGGGGTGTACTGGAAGTCCGGGGCGGAGACCTGGCAGGTGCGGACCCCGGCGGCGTCGGCCCGCTGGAAGACGGTGGGGTACGGCTGCCAGACGTACGGGTCGGTCCAGGGCTGCCAGCGCAGCTGGTTCATCAGGGCGCCGGTGTCCGGATCCATGACGGTGTAGCCGGGCAGCCCGTGCTCACCGGGCGGCAGGCCGGTGCCGACGGAGGCCAGCGAGGTCGCCGTGGTGGAGGGGAAGCCGGCGGCTATCGGCGCTCCGGTGCGGCCGCGGGACGTGGGCAGCAGGCTGGTGAGGAAGGGCGCTTCGTCGGGGTGGGCCTTCAGCAGCTCCCAGCCGAGGCCGTCGACGAGAAAGACACAGACCCGGTCGGCGGGCTCCAGGCCCAGCCCGGCTGAGAGCCCGGGAACACCCAGTCCGGAGGCCAGGGTCGGCAACAGCTCGGCGAGTGTGCCCGTGCCGTACTCCGGTACGGGGGCACTGCGCGGATCGAGGGGCGCGGGCTCGGGCCAGGCGGAGCCGGCGGTGGCGGGCTGGACCATCAGCGGCCGGATGCGGGGACCACGGTGGCCTCGGACAGCGCCTGCGCGAAGGCCAGGGTCTGCCGGACCGAGTCGGGGCCGTCGCCCGCCTCGCTGACCCGGAGGCTGAGGTCGTCGGCCGTGGAGGAACCGGTGTAGCCGTGGTCCGCCTCGCAGTTGGGGTCGCCGCAGGCGGCGGGCTCGAGATCGATCCGGTTGACGGCGCCCCATCCGATGGTGAGCACCACCTCGCGTGGCAGGGTGCCCGGGGTGTACGACTCGGGGTTGGCCACGACCCGGCTCAGCACCACCGAGGAGATCCGCTCGAGCTTGACGGACTCGGTGGAGGTGGTGGCGTACGGCGACGGGGAGGTCCCGTCGGCGGCCTGCTCGTCGGTGTGGCTGACGATGAAGCGGGTGCCGGTGAGGACGAGCACGGTGACATGGCGGCGGACCTCGTTGGCGTCGAAGGTCGTCTCCTGGTGGACCAGATACGACGCGACCGGCTCACCACCCACGGCGGCCTCCACCGCCTCGGCCACGAGGGCCGGGTAGTAGCCGCTGCGCTCGATCGCCGCGCGCAGCCCCTGGGTCGTCGTACCGGTCTTCGCCATGCGCCCCATCCTACGGGGCGAAAGGGGTCCCGAGCCTCCCTGTGCCACCGGGCAGGGGCCGACAGCGGGCGGTCTCCCCCGGGTTCAGTAGGCGGGAAGACGGCGCGGGCCGAGATCGGCGGGGGCGGGGCGGGGCGCGAGACGGACCGAGGCGCCGAGCACGGTGAGCCCCTGCGGCGCGACCACCACCGGCTCGAGTTCCACGGCGACGACCTCCGGATGGTCGTCGACCAGCCGGGAGACGCGCAGCAGCAGCTCCTCGAGCGCGTCGGTGTCGACGGGCTGGGAGCCGCGCCAGCCGAAGAGGAGCGGGGCGGTCCGGATGGATCTGATGAGCTCGGCGGCGTCGCGGTCCGTGACGGGGACGAGCCGGTGGGCGGTGTCGCCGAGCAGCTCCGAGGGGGCTCCGGCGAGGCCGAAGGAGAGCACGGCGCCGGCGGACGGGTCGATGGCGGCCCGGACGACCGTGTCGACGCCGCGCGGCGCCATGGCCTGGACCACGGGCCGCAGCTCGTCCGCCTTGCCGAGGGAGTCGGTCAGTTCCTGGTGGGCGCGGCGCAATTCGGCCTCGGTGGTGAGGTCCAGCCGGACGCCGCCGAGGTCCGCCCGGTGGCGGAGGTGGGGGGCGGTCGTCTTCAGGGCCACGGGGTAGCCGAGGCGGGCCGCCGCCGCGGCCGCCGCGTCCGGGTCCGGAGCGGGGAGGGTGGGACGGACGGCGATGCCGTAGCGGGAAAGCAGCCGTTCCGCTTCGGCGGCGGTGAGCAGCGTGCTGCGGGGCACGGGGCCGCCGGGGCCCTCCCCCGCGGGCGCACCGCCGTCCGCCGTGGCTCCGAGGAGCACATCGATGTCCGCGGCGGCCTCGGCCTCCCGGATGTCCTCGTACGCCGGCACCCGCCCGGTCTCGGCCGCCTGCCGCCGCCACTGTGCGTACCGCACGGCCTCGGCCAGGGCCCGTACGGCCCGCTCGGCGGCGGGGTAGGCGGGGATCCTGCCGGCGTCGGCGCCCTCGGCGGCCGGGTGCGCTCCCCGGGGCAGGGGACTCTCCCCCTCTCCGGCGGCGGGCCCCGGCGCAGGCGTCCCCGCAGGGCGCCGGCTGTCCGTGGCCGGGTCCGCTCCCGGGTCCCCGCTCCCACTCTCCGCCGCTCCC
>NZ_JBQQBW010000155.1:0-13312 GCF_052245415.1 Streptomyces sp. 8N706
TCACGGACCAGATCAAGCAGTGTCTCGGCATGCCAGGGGCCGGGGAAGAGCAGCACCGCTCCCTCCTGTGCGGCGGCGTTCTGCAAGGCGGCCTTCACTTCTTCGGGAAGGTCCTTCTCGGCGAAGGTCGTCGTCCGCGTAGACCGCCGGCAGCATCATGGCGAGGGGCGAGGCACTGCCCAGCCCGTCGACGGATCCCCTCACCGTCAGCCCCCGATCACGCGGACGCGGTGGTCGAACGAGAAGACCAGGGCCGGCCGGGAGAGGTCGATCCGGTCCGCCGGATCACCCCGCTTGCCGGTGAGCGGATCCGCCGGGTGCAGCAGTACCTCGTCCACCAGCTCCACGCCCGGCACGCGTTGCAGTACGGCGAAGACCTCGCCCGCCTGCACCGGGCGCCCGAAGGGCCAGCCCGTGCCGTGCACCCCTCCGACCAGCGGGTCCAGATGCCGGTACAGGGCGTCCAGCGACTGCCGGCGGACCCGGTCGAGGTCCACGCCGCGGAAGGCGTGCAGCGTCGCGACCACCGTGACCCCCTGGTAGTACGGCGGACCGACCGCCAGCCGGGTCCCGATCAGCCGCCGTTCGTCGAGATAGCGGGTGATCTTGCCCAACAGAGCGTCGCCGGGCACGAGTTGCTCGAAACGCAGCCGTCCGCTGCGGTCGGGGGGCGCCTGCGGGACAACCAGGACCCGGACGGCGTACGTCCCGTGCTCCTCCGCCTCGGCCTCCAGACAGGTGATGCGCGCGGTCTCCGGGGCCGCTCGCCGGGCCAGCTCCTCGTAGTCCCGCAAGGTGACCGCACGGTCCTGGGCGCGCAGCGAGATCGGGGCCCGGACCTTGGCCTCGTCGACCGTCTCGCCGTCCACTCCGCCCCGGGCCGCCTCGCGGTTGTCCACATGGCCGACGTACGGCACGGAGCTGCGCAGTACCCGGATCGAGCCGCGGGCGACATTCCCCGCCCTGCCTCCGCCGGTGCGGTAGCGGAGGGCGCGGATGACGGCGCCCTTCGGGGGCACGGCGCCGTACTGGCGCAGGGTGCCGTCGGGTTCGCGTACGGCCGGCCCGAAGGAGATCTCGCCGGTCGTCGCGTCGAGGGTGACATGGCGGTCGTACGGGCCGGAGGCCGCCAGGTGCGGGACGACATCCCAGTCCCTCCACCCGTCGGGCTCGGCGACCTGGAGACGCAGCGGCGGATCGTCGCCCACGACGGGTGCGTGCGCGAGCCGGAGCCGCTGCCCGGGCAGCCCGGTGGACTCGCCGAGCGCCTCGTCGCGGACCGTGTCGGCGTGCACCGCGCCGGTGGTGCCGCCGATGGTGTACGCCGAGGCGGACCTGACGGTCGGTGAGGTGGTGTAGAAGGGCTGGCCCGCCTCGGGGGCGGTGACGCGGCAGCGCAGCCAGCCGGCCTCGTGCCGTACCGAGCGGGAGAGGACATTCCCGCCGGGCACGTGCAGGACGATCTCACCCGGGCGGTTGAGGCCGCCGGTGCCGTCCTGGTCCACCTCGCAGGCGGCCCAGCCGTCGTCGGTCCAGGCCTCCCACACCAGGGGTGGCTGGCGCGGATCCACACCGACGCCGTCCACGCGGCTGTCGAGCTCCAGCACGACCGCGCAGTGGGGGACGGCGGCGCTCAGTCCCAGGAGCAGGCAGTCACCCGGGCGCGGAGCCTCGGAGAAACAGAGGATGTCCTTCGGGCCCGTGTCCTCGGCGTCGTCCCCGCCGTCGGGGTGGCCGCGCTCGTCGTCCTGGAGCGCCGCCAGGTCGTCGGTCCGGTCGGCGACGGCCTGCCCGTCGTGCTGCACGGCGAAGCGCTCCAGCACACAGGGCGGTACGAGGAGATCCCGCTCGGTGGCGAAGACGACGGCCTCTTCGGCCTCGGTGCGCTCCGTGGCGACCTCGGTGCCGGCCGGCAGATGTACCGGCTCCTCCTGCGGGGCGGACAGCCAGAAGGTGACGTCCGTGCGCGCGGCGGACGGCGGGAAGAGCGTCATTCCGAGCAGGTCCAGGAAGGCCAGATAGTTCTTCTCCGGAACGCGGTTGAGCCGGTACACGATCTGATCGGCCATATGGGCGACCGTCTCCACCAGCGTGACGCCCGGGTCGGACACATTGTGGTCGGTCCACTCCGGGGCGCGCTGCTGGATGTAGCGCTTGGCATCGTCCACGAACTGCTGGAAGCGCCGGTCGTCGAGGTTGGGGGAGGGCAGGGCCATCAGCGGTCGCTTTCGGTAGCCGGGCCGTCCTGGGGGGACGCAGGCTCGTCGTGGGAGGGGATCACATAGAACGGAAAGACGAGGCTGCGCGGGTTGTTGGTGCCGCGCACCCCGTAGCGGACATCGATGAAGAGCACGCCCGGGTCGTCGCCGTCGGTGCTGACCTCCACGTCGTGGACCTCGATGCGGGGCTCCCAGCGGTCGAGGCCGGCGCGGACCTCCTGCTGGATACGGCCTGCCGTGTCCTCGTTGACGGGTGCGAAGACCAGGTCATGGATGGCGCAGCCGAACTCGGGGCGCATGGGGCGCTCGCCCGGCGCGGTGGCCAGGACGAGGCGTATCGCCTCCTCGATCTCGCGTTCGCCACTGACCAGGGCGATCCCCCCTGAAGGGCTGATACGCATCGGGAAGGCCCATCCCGAACCGACGAACTGCTCACCCACGGCGATCCCTCCCGGTGTCCGGACGCTGACGCCGCCTCATCAGATGACCGGCTTTCCATTGGCGGTGACCAGCCCCAGCAGCGGGATGGTGGCGGCGCGGATGCCGACCGAGGCAGCGGCCTGCACGTTGGCGGCGGCTCCCGCACTGAGGTTGAGGGCACCGGTCGCCTGCGCACTCAGCGCGCCGCCCGCGTTGACGGCCACCGCGCCCGCCGCCCGGAGATTCAGCGCGGCGGCCGCGTTGACGACGACGGCACCCGTCAGGGACCGTGCGTTGAGTGCGCCGCGCGCCTGGAGACTCAGCAGGCCGCCGCTCTTGATCGTCAGGGTTCTCCCCGCGCTCAGCGTGAGGTCGCGGCCCGCCTCGACCGACACCGAGGTGCTGCCCGTGATGCTCACACTGCCTCTGCTGTCCACCGTGATGCTGGTGCGGGTCCGGTCCAGGTGGATGGTCAGCCGGTCGTCGCCGGTGCTCACCCGGACACCGCGCTTACGGGCGCCCGTTCTCTGGTCGAGCAGGTCGAGACGGTTGTTGTCGCGGTCGGCCAGCGTCCGCCGGTTGACCTTCCCCCGCATGGGGTCGATGAACGGCACATCGCCGCGGACGGGCTTGTCGACCCCGTTGTAGAGGCCGCCGATGACGTACGGGTGGTCCAGGGCACCGCGGTCGAAGGCCACCAGCACCTCGTCGTTGACGTCCGGAGCGATGATGCTGCCGCCCTTGACACCGCCGAACTGCACGGTGCGGGCCCAGTCGCTGACGTAGCTGTCGCTCAGCCAGGGGAACTTCAGTTTCACCCGGCCCTGGCGGAGCGGGTCCTGTACGTCGGTGACCACGGCGTTCGCCACGCTCGGCAGCCGCGGGGAGTCGTTCGCACCGCCCGACACGAGTCCGTACAGCGAGCGCCACTGACGGCCGCTGACGGTCACCCACGTCTCGTAGCGGTCGGCCGCCGGGAACAGATGGCGGGCGGCGGTCACCGTGTACTTGCCCTCGAAGGGCTCGCCCACGTCGGCGAGCGAGACGGCCACCCCGGGGCGCAGCTCGGGCTTGCCGCGCGCGATGACCTCCAGCTCGCTGAAGGCCGCGGTGACATCGGCGGCGAGGGCGTCGGCGGCATGCTTCACCTGGGCCTGCTTGTCGTAGGGGGTGTCGGTGCCGACCAGCCGCGTGCGGGGGAAGGCCGCGGCGGCCTTCTTCGGGGTCGTCCCGATCGTGGCGCCGGGGCTGGTGGCGGCCGTTTTGCGTCCGGTGACGGCCCGTTTGGTGGTGACGTCCCAGCCGCGTACCTCGACGTCGTTGACCTGGTCGGCGGAGGTCACGGCGGCCCGGCAGCGCAGGACGTTCCGGTCGGCTCGCAGGACGAGCGGGTTCTCGGCAGCGGCGTTCGGCGAGGCGGCGCGCGGCGCGGGTGCCCCCGAGGCGGGCTTGGGCTTGACGAACTGGAGCCTGCCGTCGGGACTGACGGACAGCACCCGGTCGTTCTCGTCGGCGAGGCGGGAGAGGAAGTCCCAGTCGGAGACATTGGGCTGGGTGATCGACTCGTAGACGGTCGGTGTGGCGTCGACCTTTCCGACCGGCACCTTGTCCTGGGCGGCCAGCTTCCTGGCGATATCGGCGGCCGTCATCTTGGTGTAGGCGACGACGCGACGTTGGCGCAGCATCCGGTGGCCGAGGTCGTAGCCGCGTACGACGGTGAATGTGCCGGTGGCGTCGTAGTCGGTCTCCAGCCCGGTGACCTCGCCGGTGAGCAGCGGAGACGCCACGCCCTTCCCGTTGGCCACGGCGGACAGGACGACGGGCACGCCGATACGGGCCTTGAGACGGCCCAGGACCAGTTTGTTCGGGTCGCGGAAGGTGAGCTGGAACGCGCCGGGGACACCGGCGCCGAGGTCCACCCAGCTCTCGACGAGCAGCTTGGCGACATCCTCCGGCAGCTTCGCACCGCCGATCCTGGCGTCGATCAGGTTGGAGCTGGTTCCCTCGGACACGGGGCTGACCTGTTCCCTTTCGCTACGTGGTGATGCTCGGGTGCTCCGGGCGCGGGCGCGCTTCGGTGCTTCACAGCGGGTTGTTCACAGCGGGTTGTGCACGGCGGGTTGTTCGCGGCAGGGTCTTCACGGGGTGGCACTCCGTCAGCGCCCGGCCTCCTCCGCGGCGGGGAGCAGGAGTTCGACGCCGGGTGGAAGCACCGTCGGGTCGTCGATGCCGTTCGCCTCCGCGATCGCGCGCCATGCGGTGGCGTCCCCGTACTCCCGCCAGGCCAGGGACTGGAGGCTGTCGCCCGCGACCACGCGGTGCACGCGCTGAGCGGTGAGCGCTCCCGAGGTCGGGTTCTGCCCGGCCGTCTTGCTCGGGATCTCCTGCAAATGCACCTGGCAGGTCGCGCGCATGGGCACCCCGGTCGTGCTGAACAGGGTGTAGGTGGCGTCCACCGAGCTCACGTACGCGGTGAAGCTGACGGTGGAGAAACTTCCCCAGCGGAAGACCACCCACGGGGTGGACGGCTGCTTCGCCGCGATGCTCGCCGACGTCACCTCACAGCACGAGAAGAGAAGTTCCACGTCCTTGAGCACCCTGTTCGAGCCCGGCTTGTCCGTACCGTCCAGGAAGATCTCCACGTTGAGCGAGCGAGGCTCGGGTCCCAGAAACTCGGGGACGGCGGCTGAGCGCACCGCCGCCGTAGGGGTGGTCTTCCACTGGGCGCTGCGGGTGAGGGAGAGCTGCGAGGGGTTGAACTGGAACTCCAACGGGCTGATCAGCGCGCCGGGGGTGGTGCTGAACCCGGTCGGTGGCTGGTGGATGCTGAGCGTGGCCCGCACCAGGCTCTTGCCCGCGCCGCCCTTGGGCCCCGCGCCTTTGCCGCCCGGGACCTTGCTCCCCCCGCTCTTGCCGCCTCCGCCGTGGACCGCCATCTACGCCGCCCCCGCGTCGGTGAAACCGTGGTGCGTGATCTCCAGGACCTCGGTGGCGACGGCCGGACTGGCCGGGTCCAGGCTGGGGCCCTGCCAGCGGACCGGCAGGACGTCGATCAGCCCCCAGCTGGCGACGGTCGAGCCGTCCGCGCGCAGGGCGGCGATCTGCGCCGTGGGCCGGGTGATGCCGGTGGCGAGGGAGGAGATCCAGGCCGCGACCTTCGAGGTGTCGGGGGTGAGGGGGCGGGTCAGCCGGATGGTGGAGAAGGTGACGCGCGACGGCAGCTGCCAGACGAAGGCATTGTTGCCGCCCTCCTGGCGCTGCTCGGTCTCCACCTCCGAGGCCAGGCCCTCGCAGCCGTTGAAACGTCCCAGGCTCTCGCCGTCGATGCTCAGCGTGAAGTAGATGGTGGAGCCCGGGTCCAGATCCTTGGGCATCGGGTCGGCCTTTCTGCGGGTGGGGTCGTCGGGGCTGGTCGTGCGCCGGGTGGTCGGGTGGTCGGGTGCTTCGGTGGGTTTGTGGCGGTCGGCGGTCGGCGGTCGGCGGTCGCGGCGGGTGGTGCGTCGGATCCGATACGGGCGTGTGGCTGGGTAGTTCAGGTCGCTCGGGTTGTTCGGGACCCTCAGGACGTTTCGGGCAGTTCAGGTGGTTCAGGTGGTTCAGGTGGTTCGGGTTGGGCCGTTGGGGCCGGGGTCGGACGGTTCACGGCCCTGCGGCGGCGGCCGCCCTCAGGCACGGGGATCACGCAGCCTGCCCACCCGCTCGCGGTCGTAGCGCAACTCGGCACGCAGCAGCCGGGACAGCGGATTGATCAACCGCCGGGCGAGTTCGTCCAGTTGGCCGTCCGTCAGAGTCCGGGGGTCCATGCCGCCCCGGGCCGACCGGGCTGCCCCGCCCTGGGACGGAGGAGGGGACGGCCCGTCGGGCCTGCGGGGAGAAGAGTTGCGCTGGACGGGTGCGGGCGGACGCGGCGGGGGCGGACTCGGCGGGGGCGGGGGCTGAGGCGGCGGGGACTGCGGGGGAGTGGGCTGCGGGCCCGCCACCGCCGGGTGCGGCTCTGGCGTCCTGGGGATGCCGGGCCCGGGCTGCGTGGTCCGCCCCGCGCCGGCGGGCGGACGGACGGATGCCCGCTGTACCGAGGGGGCGGACGCACGGTGCGTCGGTACGGGCGTGACGACCGCCGCCGCGTCGGGCTGCGCTCCCACGGGGGCGGAGCGCGGCCTCAGGGGCACGGGCGCCGTGGATGACGCCGCAGCGGCCGAGGCGCCGGCGCCCCGGGGCACGGCGTGGGGCGGCGGAACGCGAACATCGTCGGCCGGACGCGGTTCCGTACGGCGCAGTGGCACCGCTGGGCGTGCGGTTTCGCGCTGCGGGGTGGGAACGGAGGAAACGGTCCGGGAGTGTGCCAGCGCACGGGCCGACGCCAGGGGGCGACCCGGGGCGAGTGCCCCCTGGGGGTCACCGCCCGCGGCGACGGTCGGGCCCGTAGGACGGGAAGACGCCACCTCAACGGCGGCTCGCTGCACCACGCCGTCGGCGGGCGACGTCGGTCGGACAGAGCCGCTGGTGGGCCGCGGCGAGGCCCCCGGTGCGCCCGTCGGGACCGGCCCCGGCTGCTGCCTTTCGCCCCCACCCGTACGGGGGGTCCGTACGGCCGGCTGGGCGCCGTCACGGCTGCTGCCCTGGGGAGGCCGGGGACCGGGGCCACGTACCGGACTGGATGGAGAGCTCGTCCGGGACGGCGTACCGGACCGGGCTCCGGCCCCGGAACCGGGCTGTGAACCGCCGAGTGGACGCGTGCCGGTGTCGGGCGCGGGTCCGTGACTGCCGGACGGTGAGCCGGGGGCGGAGCCGAGGCCGTTGGCCGGATGCGTCAGCGGCGTGGCCCGCTGGATATCAGGGCTGTCGGGCGTCCGGTCGGCGTCGGAAGGGGTGTTGCGCGCTCGGCTCGTGCTGTGAGCCTGGTCCGCGGCGGAGCCGGGGTGGAGCTCCGGGCCGGGGCGGGTGGTCGGTGTGTCCCGCTGAACGCCGGCACTGGTGTGGTCGGCGCCGCTGCTCGGTGCGCGAGCGGTGGTGGGCGCGGGCGTTGGAACGGTCCTGTGCTGGAGACCGGGTGTGTGGTGTGGGGCGTGCTGCGGCCCTGGCAGGCCCGGAGTCCGACGGCTGGCCGGAACAGCCCGCTGGACGCCGGGGATATGGCCCGGCCGCTGGGCGGGGGCTGTGCCGGGGGCGACGCTCCCGGATGCCGGGGCGTCGCCGGGCCGGGTGCCGGGCGTCCGGCTGGTGGCGTGTCCGGGCCCGGGCACGGGCCCGGCCGTACGGCCGGTGTTGTCCGTGGGTGCCGGGTGCTGGAGGCCATGGCTGTCGCCGGATGTGGGACGGGGATTCGGGCCGGCGCCGGATCGGGAGCCGGACACCTGACGGGGCGGGTACGCCGGGTCGGCGTCGGCCCCGGGGGCCTTCTGCGTGCCCGGCCCGACAGGAGGCGTGGCCCGCTGGACCCCATGGCTCTGTCCTGAAGCCAGGTGGGACGCAGAGTCGGTGGCTGAGGCCGAACCGGTACCTGTGGCCGGAATGGCCCGCTGAACGCCACGGGCCTCGCCGACCGCCGGGGCATCGGCTGCATTGTGGTCCCGGTCGGAGCCGCGGGTCCGGCCCGACTGACTCTCACCCCTCTCGCCGCGGCGGCCCTCGGTCCCCGCGTGGGCACCGGGGCCGGGCGTCGAACTCGCGTCCGAGGTGGGGCCGGAGCTGGTGGGTGCAGGCGATCCGGTGTCAGGCAGGGAGTTGGCACGGGATGCCGGTGCGGGGCCCGTACGGGTGGTGGGCACGGCTCGCTGAAGGTGAGGACCGTTGGCCGGTGCCACGCCGGGAGCCGGGCGGGAGACGGCGCTCGAGGACGGCCCCGAACCGGTGCTGGGCCCGGGCACAGCAGGAGAGCCGGAGGCCGGACGGGAGACTGCTCGTGGGGCGGGTCCGGGCCCCGGTGCGGGGCCGACTTGCGGGCTGGGACCGGACGTCGGCAGGGCCTGCCGACTCCCATGGATCTCGTGCGGCGCGCTGCCGGATGCCCGGTGGGATGCGGGCACCGGGGTGGCGCCCGGAACGGCTGTCCGCTGTACGGCACCGGCGGGTCGCGCGGGCAACGGCGCCCCGAGAAGGGGACGTTGACGCTGGACGGCCGGCGGGGCGGACGGCGTCGGGTCCGCGGTGTGGGAGGCAGCGGTGTGGGAGGTAGTGGTGTGGGTGCTCGTTCCGCCGTGGTGAGCCGCGTTGTCCGTGGACGGCGCGACGGTTCGGGACACGGCCGTGGGGGGAACGGGGTCGGTGCGGGGCGTGGTCGAGGGCTTCCGGGCAGCGGTCCCGTCCCCCGTCTCGCCCCTCCACGGTGTCCCCAGCCCCGTACGTCCCCCTCCGCCCGCGGCACGCCGCGGGGCGTCCGCGCCCGAGTCCCGCGCTCCGGAGCCCGGTGAGCCCGGGCCTGCCGCTCCCGGAGTCCGCGTTCCAGGGGTCTGCGTTCCCGGAGCCTGCGTTCCAGGGGGCTGCGTTCCCGGAGACCGGGCCGAAACCTGAGTGCCCGTAGGTTGTGCGCCAACGCCGGCCGACCGGGGTTGCGCACCCGAACCCTGGGCTTCCGCACGTTGTACGTGAGTGCTCCCCGTCCCTGAAGTCCGCCCGTCCGGCGTCCGGGCCCCCGCACCTGGGACGTCCGGGCCCCTCGTCCCCTGGGTGCGCGTACCCGGCTCGCCCGGCATGACCTGAACCCCTTGTGCGCCCGAGTCCGCCCGCCCCGGAGCCTGCGCCCCCGGCCCCGTCAGGTCGGAAACCTCCTCCCCCGACGCCTGCGGGCCGGGCACCTCGGGCCCCGCAATCCGCGGGCCCACGACCGCGCCAGGAAAGTCCGCGGCAGTGACACCCGCGCCCGCGTCCGTGCCCGGGAGGCCCGTCCCCGGCAGGCCCGTTCTCGGGAGATTTGTGCCCGGCAGGTCCGTGCTCCGGAAGTCCGTGCCCGGGAAATCCGTGCGCGACGGGGACGGCAGCGCGGAGCCCGCGGGCCGCCGCGCCGCGGGCGCTGCCGTGACCGGGAGCACCCGCCGTTCCGGCGCGGCAGCCCTCGCCACGGCGACCAGCGGGGACCGTGCGGTCCGGGCGCGGACAGGCGTCACCCGGGGCGCCGCCGTACGAGACGCAGCCCGCACGGCACGTTGGATCCCATGCCCGCCCCTTTCCGGCTCACCCCCGGAGGGCAGGTCGGCGGTCCACAGCCCCTTCTCCACGCCCGGCCCGGCCGCCACGGGAAGGGACAGGCTCGGCGGGCCGAACCCCGGGGACGGCCGGGACGGTACGCCGAGCACGTCCCGGACGAGCCCGGAGGGAGCGTCGTCCAGGACCGCGTGAGACGGCGGGCCGGTGAAAGAGAGATTCTGACTAACCGTCAGAGTTGACGAGAAATCCGCGTCCGCGGTGGCGTGCGGACGGGCGGTCAGCCGCTGGATCACCGGAAGGGCGGCCCAAGCGCCCGTCGCACGCTGCGCGCCGCCGGCCCCCGTATCCGAGGCGGTGCGGGCCCCGGCTACGGCGCCGGGCCCAGCACCCGATGCGGCTCCGGCACCGGCACCCGCCCCGGCTCCGGCACCTGCCCCGGCCTCCGGCGCCGTACCAAGCCCGGCCATGGCCCTTTCGCCCGACGCGCCGTCCGCACCCGTACGCCGCCGACCCGCCGCCCCGGGCACCCTCCCGGACGCCGTGCCCGCACGCCGCCGCAGACGGTCGAGGATTCCCATGTCCGACTCCTTCACCCGTTCCCCGCCGCGCGGGTGACCAGCGCCGCTATCCGCTCGGCGTAGCGACGCCTGTCGTGGTGCTCCAGGTCGAGGATGGAGTCCAGGCTCCAGTGGAAGTGATAGGCGACGTACGCGACCTCCTCCTCGATCCGGTCGGTCCCGTACGTCACGATTCCCCCAGGCGGCCCCCGCCGAGTTCGACCTCGAACGGCTGCTCGCAATGCGGGCAGGTCACCGCGGCACGGGTGTGCCCTTCCGCGTTGATCTGCCGGTAGAAGTCCTGCAGGAAGGCGAGGTCGGAGGCGAACAAGTTCTCCACCACCCCGTCACCGACCCCGCCGCCCGACATCTGCAGCGACCCCAGACGGCTGATCACCCGGCCGAGCAGGATCACCGAGAGGTAGGCGGGGTTCTGCTGTACCCGTGGGTCCCGCAGCGGGACCAGCTCGTCCCGGGCCGTCGCCAGGCGCATCACGCCCTCGCGGTGGACGGCCCCTGCCGGGTCCACGTATCCGCGGGGCAGCTCGAACTCGAATTCGGTGCGCAACTGCCGGGCCGGCTCCGGAGTCTGCCCGTCCGGTGCCGCCTCCGACTCCGCGGGGACGGAGTCGGAGGCGGCGGCCGGGCCGGGCGGCCTGGGGAGCGTACGGCGCATTATTCGACGACCAGTTCTTCGAACGTGATGGTCACCGTCTCCGTGAGCGCGGACGCCTCGCCGGCCTTCAGCGTGCTGGCCGTGACCTTGGGACACCAGGCGTTGCGCAGGTGCCACTGCTTCACCGTGTTGTTCATGTAGTCGTTCATCATGATCGTGGCGTTCTTGCGGGCCGATGCCATGTCGCCGCGTGTGGACTGGTTGATCCACTCGGTGAAGATCGATGACTGGGTCATACCGCGTACGACGGTGACCGTCCCCGCCTTCTTCACACCCGGCATCTTCGCGGTGTGGGGTTTGCCCTGGGAGGTGACCTGCTGGTACTCGATGACATCCTGCTCGACCTCCAGGCTGCTGATCTCCTGGAGGTACTCGGCGAACACGCCGTCGATGTTGAGTCCGAAATTATGTGAGGTGAGGGCGTCACCCTGCTGAAGGCTCATGAGCCGTCACTCCTTGGCGTTCGTGGAGAAGAGAAGAAAAGGAGAAAGAGGAAGAAAGCGGAGCAGGAGAAGGGGGTACGGATGGTGCCGGGGCCGCCCGACAGCGACCGGGCACACCCGGCCGGGCCGCCGCGCCGCCGCTCCGCGTGCGTACGGTGCCGCGGGGGTGCCGGTGGCCGGGGCCCGCGGCGGGTCGGGTCACTCCTCCAACTCGCCGCCACCGCTGGAGAACTGGGCCAGCCGGAAGACCACGAACTCGGCCGGTTTGACGGGTGCGATACCGATCTCGCACACCACCCGGCCGAGGTCGACCGACTCCGGCGGGTTGGTCTCCGCGTCGCACTTCACGTAGTAGGCCTCCTCCGGAGTGGCGCCGAAGAGGGCACCGCTGCGCCACTCCGTCACCAGGAAGGCGGAGATGTTGCGCCGGATCCGGGACCACAGGGCCAGGTCGTTCGGCTCGAAGACCACCCACTGAGTGCCGACGAGAATCGACTCCTCCAGGTAGTTGAAGTACCGGCGGACGTTGAGGTAGCGCCAGGCCGGGTCCGAAGCGAGGGTACGGGCGCCCCAGACGCGTATGCCGCGGCCGGGGAAGGCCCGGATGCAGTTGACGCCGATGGGGTTGAGCAGGTCCTGCTCGCCGCGGGTGATCTGGAGCTCCAGGTCGACGGCGCCGCGCACCACCTCGTTCGCGGGCGCCTTGTGCACGCCGCGCTCGGCGTCGTTACGGGCCCAGATGCCGGACAGATGACCGCTCGGCGGGATCAGGTGCGGCTGGCCGGTGGAGGGGTCGAAGACCTTGATCCAGGGGTAGTACAGCGCCGCGTACTTGGAGTCGTAGTTGGCGGTCTCCTGGCGCCAGACCCGGATGTCGCGGGCGTTCAGGCCAGGCGGCGGGTCGATGACGGCCATACGGTCGCCCATCTGCTCGCAGTGGGCGATCAGTCCGAGCTGAACGGCCTTGACGCCCTCCAGGTCGATCGCCCCGCGCTGGTAGGCGGCCATGAGGTCGGGGACGGCGACCATCGAGATCTCGTCCAACGCCTCCAGGCCACCGAAGCCGGTGCGGTCCGCCGAGTCACCGAGGTATCCCTCGGGGCCGGGGTGGCTGTCGGCCACCACGGGAACGGGAGCCGGCGGGGGGCTCTGCGGTGCCGGAAGCGCGACCGTCTGGTTCTCGGGGCGGGCGAGCTGCGCGGCGGGGGCCGCCTCCTGGACGGAGATCAGCCGGGAGCGCTCCTTGACCTGCGTGACGACGTAGGTGCGGCTGCTCTTCTTGGCGGAGACGTCGAACTGCTCGGCGACCGTGTCGCCGTCCTTGACCACCAGCCGGAAGCGCTCGGCCGGGCCGTCGCCCTCCGGGTCGGTAACCTCGACGGTGATCCCGCCGTCGCCGCGGCCGGGAGCGGTGGCCGAGACCCTGAACGTGCCGAGCTGCCGGGGCTCGCCGGGCGGAAGCGCCGCGGGTGTTCCCCTGCCGCCGCCCGCGACCGCCGCCGGGTCCTGTGTGGCGTTGCCCGACTCACCGCCGGGCGTGCCGCCGACGCGGACCACATAGGCGGTGCTGCCGCCGTTGTTGAAGAAGCCGTACACGGCGTGCGCGAGGTAGTACCCGTCGGTGAACTCACCGAACGCCGCGACGTATTGCATCCAGTTGGTCACCAAAGTGGGCTCGTTCAAGGGCCCTTGCGGGGCGAGCCCGACGAAGGCCGCCACTGACGTGCCGACCCCTTCGATCGGGCGCGAGCCGCTGGCGACCTCCTCCACGTAGACGCCCGGCGACAGGTACGACGGCATGCTCTGCTCTCCTCGGGGTACGTAAATAGGTTGCTCTCACCCTCACGCGCGAAA
>NZ_JBQQBW010000156.1:0-13136 GCF_052245415.1 Streptomyces sp. 8N706
TGATACTTCCCTAAATGCTCTCTTCATGCCTCTTGCCGGATTCGACGATAGTGCTCGAAACCCGTGCTGTCCCGCGATAAAGCCCCAGGTCGCGAAGTCTGCTCCCCGCGCATGCGGGGATGGTCCCGGGCAGCAGCTCGGTGGGTGGACGTTCGCCGGCTGCTCCCCGCGCATGCGGGGATGGTCCCCAGCGGGTGCGCGCGATCGGGCGCCCGTATGACTGCTCCCCGCGCATGCGGGGATGTTCCCAACCGCCTGGGGCCGCGGGGGCGCTGAGACCTCTGCTCCCCGCGCATGCGGGGATGGTCCCACCTGGGTCCGCCACTGGAAGGAGCCCGGCTTCTGCTCCCCACGCATGCGGGGATGGTCCCGCCGTGAAGGAGATCATCGGCGACGCGATCCGCTGCTCCCCGCGCATGCGGGGATGGTCCCGCCCGCCGGGGTATGACCACTGCCACCCGGTACTGCTCCCCGCGCATGCGGGGATGGTCCCTCGATGTCGTCGTACTCGGCCTGGGCACAGCCCTGCTCCCCGCGCATGCGGGGATGGTCCCAACAAGGGTGGTGTCGGCAAGACCACCACGGCCTGCTCCCCGCGCATGCGGGGATGGTCCCGACTATGAGCGATGGAGCCGTTCGTTTTGTAGCTGCTCCCCGCGCATGCGGGGATGGTCCCGAAGGGTGGGCGGGTCGGGCCCGCGCCAGAGGCTGCTGGCCGCGCATGCGGGGATGGTCTCAGATGCGCATCTGTCAACAGATGCGTGTCTGTCTGCTCCCGCGCATGCGGGGATGGTCCCTGCTTGATGCCGCGCATGCACAGGGCGAGGATCTGTTCCCCGCGCATGCGGGGATGGTCCCCTCGACGACGTGCCCAGTCGCCCGCCCTCGAAAGACCGTGCCGCAGCCTCGCCTGCCGAGATCCGATGCCGTGCTGGTCCTGGACGGCGAGCAGCTCGTTGGCGGCGTCGGCCGACGACAACATGGCCGCGTACGCCCGCGCCGCACTGAAGTCGGTCCGCATACCACCGTCCTGAGCCGCAGGGAGCGGGATGCGTGCCCGCCGGGGCGGGAATCCGACGAAGAACAGCGTGCCCGGGTGCGCCATGATGTTGAGACCGGCCGACGCCAGTCCCCCAAGACCCGCTACGGCCTTCGGGGGCCGCGGTGGACTGAGGGGCACCGGTCAGGGTCGGTGGGTGAAGGACCACAGGCGGTCGACCTCGGTGAAGCCTGCCGCGTCGTAGAGGCGGTTGGCCGCGGTGCGGTTCCGCTCCGGGTCGCCGGGCGGGGCGTCGTCATCGACGTAGGCGATGACCTCCCGCGCGCCGTGATCGGCCAGAACTCGGAACGCCTGCGCGAGCAGGCCGCGGCCCAGCCCTCGGCGGCGGTGGGCCGCCTCGGTGCTGATCCACCACAGCACCCCGACCCCGTCCACCGGGCGGCCGACAGTGGCCTCACCGGCCGGGGTGCCGTCGGTGTCACGCAGGGTCAGCTGCCAGCCGTCCCGCTCATGGCACGGCGCGACCTCCGCGACCGGGTACAGACGCGGCCCGCCCGTGCCCGCCGCCTCCTCCTGGTCGAGGCGGCGGTGGATGTAGCGCCACAGGTCTTCCCCGGAGAACCCCGCGGCCTCCAGGGCCCTATGGGTGGCGGGACGGTTGCGCACTGGTAGGCCCTCCAGCCCGAGGGAGAGGGCGGAGGCGAACTCGAAGGCGTAGACGGTGCGCCGGCCCAGCCGGTCATGGACCCGATCGATCAGCGCCCCAGCGAGGGCCTGGTCCTCTTCCAGGCAGTGGAGCCACAGGATGAGTCCGGCTCCGTCCTTCGGCCGTGTCGCGTAGGAGATGACCCCCAGCACCTGGCCGCCGCTGTCCTGGAGCACGTCCGTGACCGGCGCATCCAACTCGGCCCACCAGCCGCTGTCCACCGGGGAACGGCCTGCCAGCGCCTCGGTAAGCATCCCTGGCCTGGTCTCGGGCTGCCCGGGCAGCCGATCGGCGTTGATCAGATCGAGCACCGCCTTCTGGTCGCCGTCCGTGTACGGACGCGCGGACAGGTGTGTCGCAGCGGTCGTGAGCGGCACGCGGATCTCCCTGAATCTGCCTCGTCTTCCAAGGTGCCCCCGCGGCCACCAGGCACTCACCCCGAGCATTAAATGTACCGGTCTGTTCATCTTGTGCTGGGCATCGGCACCCCGTGCGACGGATGACGGCGGAGTGGCGGCGGGGTGCTGCAAGCCGCCCGGGCTGGCCGCGTAACAGTGGCGTCCGCTGCGGCTCCAGCGTGCGGCTGCACCAGCTCCTCCTGTGCCTTGCGAGGTCGTCAGGGAAGCCGTAGGTGCCCCTTGCCACGCAGAAAATAGTATTCGGATTCGAATTTCCGGAGGGGGCCATACCCGGCGTTCACACGGTCGGCCGCGCCGCCGCGCAGCTCTGCCTCTCACCCGCTGCGAGCACTGCGGACGCCGCGACCTGCGGGTTTTCGGGGAGATGCGATCACTGCTCAGTGGCGGTGCCACAGGCCGGTCGCCGCCCGGCCCTACGTCCTGCTGCGCGATGCCATGCGCGAGACAGGCCAAGTGGCCATCGCACGCGCCGTCATCCGCACACGCGAGAACCTGGCCATCCTGAGGCCCCGCGGCGAACCGCACGGTGGCCGACCGGCTGGGTATCCAGGTGCGATCGGCCTGGAGGTACTTCGAGCCGGCCGCGCTCGCCGAGAGCCTCGCGAAGAGTGCGCGGGACTTTGAGGAGAGCAGCAGCGAGGAAGGCGTGGGGCAGGCTCCCCTGCCGCCGTTGGACAACCCTGAGCTCGCGCTGATTCTTGCGAGCGTGCCGGACGCCCTGGCCCGGACCGGCGGCGACCTGTACGCCGTCATCCTCAACGTCGCCGTCAACGCCTGGATGGCCGGCCACATCCACGCAGAGGACGGCTGCGATGGATGCGACGGCAGCCGTGGCCCTGTCGGCCATGACTGGCAGGGCCGCATGCAAACCCTCACGGAGATGCAGCCGGACATCACCAAGTGGTTCGACCGCGAGGTGTGGACCAACGCCGTCAACGACAGCGGCTTCACCGTCACCCGCCGTTAAGCCCAAGGGCGCTGCCTGCCCGTCCAACGTCATCCGGACGGCCAGATCGAGGGACGCCACGAACACTTCCCGCCCGGACCACCGCCCATGACCTCAGCCGTAGCCAACCTGCCGATCAGCCGCGGTCGCGTGTGCACAGGTGCCCGGCCGGGCACGCCTCGCAGCCACGATGATCAGCCAGCCCGCTAGCCTTCACGGCTGCGAAGAGCCGACGCCTGTAGATCCGCGAGCAGCAGTGGGCCCGGACCCGCGTGTGGTTCGGGCCTTACTCGCGTGTCCGCCGGGGGGACGGATGTTCATGGACGCGTTGCCATGTTCAACGCGTAGGGTCTGGCCGGGGTCACTGATGAGTGATGATGATGCCGTGAGTCTGGACCTGAGCAACTACGAACTCCTATGGCCCACATCGCTGTTCGTGTCCGAGGGCGAACGCATCCTCCGATCCACAAGCTCCTCCTGGGAGGATCGTGCGATATGGCTCATGGCGGAGGCCCTGGCCGGCACAACTGCGGTGGCAGACTTCGAGGAGTTGCCTAACCACAGCGGGCGAACGGACGATCCCTGGGCAACCACTGGCACCGGGTGGGGCAGTCAACGGGCCGGGATAGACCAGCACGACTGGTTCGCTGAGCTCATCAACCGTGCATCCGAGCTCAGGCACGCGGCCGCACCGCGGCCGTACTGGCCACAGCGGCGCGGTAGTGGGCTCTCCCATGACGGCAGTACCCCGCGAGACACCCGGCGCGACTTCGCGCGGCTCATCGGCGAGTTCACGGACAACGGCTACTTGGTTGAGGTGTTTGGGGAGGAGTGCATCGACGACCCCAATGACCTGCCTGATGCCTCCGCGGTGATCGACAGGCGTCTCGGCATCCCTGATCTGTGGCCTCTTGCACCGGAGACGTGGGACGAGGACACCTTCTACGGGCTGCTCGAGGTGTTCCACGACCTGGTGAGCCGCCCCCGCATGCGGCGCTTCCACTCCTACAACGCCTGCGGCTGGCACCACTCGGAGTTCCATAACGGCCCGGCACGCACCCTGTACCGGTGGAAGGTCAATGAACTCCTGCGCTCGGCGGACATCGAGTATGAGCTCGCCGCGGAAGGCGAGGACCTCGGGCGCCTGGTCGCCGTCACCGACGACGCCCGAAGCCACCTGGTGCACCGCGCGCTCAACGACAGTGTCCCCGACATCACCACACGCATCCGTCACGCCATCGCGCTCTTCAGGGGACGCGACACGTCAGCCGAGAGCAAGAGGTCGGCGATCGTCGCCCTCGCTGGCATCCTCGAGGAACGCCGCGCCCTGATCAAGGAGCAGGTCGGGAAGCCCGACGAAGGCGCTCTGTTTGAGATCGCCAACCGCTACGACCTGCGCCACCGCCGGACCGACCAGCGCGGCGACTACGACGAGGCGTTCCTTGACTGGATCTTCTGGTGGTACCTCGCCACGGTAGAGCTAACCAACCGGCTGATCGCATCACGAAACCTCGTCTGAGACGACTAACCGCCAGCTCTGCCCGTGTAGGTACGGGCAGGGCCTGAAGCCCTGCGGCTGTTCATTTCGTGGGCCTCGCTCTACACGCCCGTGGCACCATCTGGGCCATGGGAAGAGCCTCACGCCGCCGGGCCGAACACCGTGCCCGGCCGGCCGCACCCAAGACCGCCGCGAGGGTTCGCCCCCTGAGGCGCGCTGACCTGACACAGGCCATGCAGCTGCTGCAGGGGGTGATCGAACAGGACAACCCGGAAACCCTGGACCTGTACCTGTCGGAACCGTCCCCGGTGAACCGGTTCGGTGTGGGTCTGGTCGCGGAGGCCGACGAAGAGGTCGTTGGCGTGGTGGCGGGGGCGGGTATCGGCGTCCTCCTGCCCGGACTGCAGGTGTCCGAACAGGAGATCGCCAGGCGTATCGGGCTGCTGGACGTCCTCGCAGTACATCCGGACCATCGCCGGAGGGGGATGGGTGCTCTGCTGTGCAACTCCCTGCTGAACCGATTCCGCGATGGAGGGCACCGGTTGGTGGTAGCGAAGCTGGCGACCGGCAGGCGTGACCTCATTCCCATCTACTCCGGATGGGGATGGAACGTGGGAAATCCCGGCGCGGGGGTGGCGGTCGAGATCGGCCCCCATCAGGTGGTAATCGCAGAGGACCCGGCCGCACGCACGGCTTGGACCGCGCTCGCGCCGCAGGTGCGTCCCATCCCCTCAGGGGTGCCCGGGGTGTCGGTTGTAACCGGCATGTTCGGCTGACACGCCGATCTAAGTCCGCCCGGCGGGGACTGGGTCCAGTTCGGCAGCAGCGCCGAACAGGGGAGCTACAGCCGGACGCCGGGCTCGTGAGGGCATGCTCCACCACCGGCGGCGGCTCCAGGTATTCGGTGGCCACGCCGTCGTACTTCACGCCGTCGACGGGTCTCATGTGTTCCGGCCACCCACACCCGGTACTCGGCAGCATCCACGTCGACCACCTGCGATAAATCCTCGTTTGGCCAGTGAGCCTTAGATCCGCCTAGGTCCTGCACGCATCGTGTCGTCCCTGTGAGTCAGCCCTTCTCCATCACCATGGTCTTGTACTCGTTTCGTGCGGACCGTCCATCCCAGGGGCGCTGCCCCTGGACCCCGCCAGCGCCCAGGCGGCGCTGGACCCGCCTCCACTGCCGCCTGCCCTGCGCGCCCACCGCTCCGCGGCAGGCGCGCACCCCTCGGGCGCAGGGCGCCCTCACTGGGCAGTTGCCCCCGGAAAGGCATGGCCGAGGCACTGTTGTGGCTGAGGTAAGGCGTTAAGCAGTACTCGACAGGTGCAGGCTCGCCGTGGTGACCGACTTTCGGCAGAGGCCACGACTCCGCGGCAGTTGCTCAACTATGCGCCGTACGTGAGGAACCGAGACCGTCCCCCAAGCGCAGGGAGCGGCCATACGGATGCAAGGGGCGGGGGCGGAGGAGCCCCCTGCGGCTGCGCGCGTGGCGTAGCCGCACACCGGCTCGCACTGCGCGGGGATAGTGGTGCGCTTGATGACGAAGCGGTGGTGATGCGGGTATGAAAGCGGGCGCGCCACCGCCGATCGCCCCGGTGGGACGATGCACCTCCAGAGACCTGAGGTCCAGTGGAGCCGGTACACGGCACATTGGGTTGACCTAAGAGGGTGACTGCAGGTATCACGCGCGCGCGCACGCGCTCTAGAAGGGGTTAGGCGCAAAGTTCTCCCCTGGTCAGAGCACTTCTTACCCGTAAGTAATGTACGCCGTGGCGCACACTCGGGCCCGGTGAATGTGCGCTGGGACGTGCTGTGTGTCGGAGTTTTGTGACTCATTGGCACAACTTTGATCGGTCGAGGCTCACGAACCCTGCGTTGAGTATGTGCCGGACTCAGCCTAAAAACAGGATGAAATGCCTACGGTCGTCCACGGCCACAGAGATGCCGAAGGTACGTCCCAGCGCACATTCGACGCGCCAAAAGTGCCATCCGCTCACATCTTTGTTACCCATGAGCACAATTGCTAGGGTGCCATCCGTCTGGGTATCGATCTTGAGGAGCACCCCAACGCCATGTCGGCACAACCTCATGAGGAGCCGGCCCGCGGGCGGCTTCCCGACGGGCAACCTGCCCGTCGGCGGCGCACACCGCCGCCCAGCCCGTACGACGCCCCTGGTGGCATGCCGCAGCCCAACGCGGTCGAGCTCCCGCCCGGCTACCGGGCAACCGTCGAGCCGCCTGTCACCAGCGACGGGTTCATCGGCGGCGCCTTCACCATGGACAGTCTCGAGTTCCTGCGCTGGGCCGCCAAGTACTTCCATAACGACCTGGCGGGACTGCGCATCCTGGTCTTCCTCATGGGAAGCCAGGAGGTCGGAGGAACAATCCGCCTGACCCAACAGGCGATCGGTGCCGAACTCAACATCAGTCGCCCTCATGTGACCAGGGTCTTCGGGAAGCTGGCCGGCCTCGGCGTGGTGTGGATGCGCCAGCGCGGGAACTATCAGCTCAACCCCGCCGGCTCCCTACGCGGCGGGACTAAGCCCGCAGAGCCCGCGGAACCGACAGTCGGCCGCCGCACCCGACGCAAGGGAGAGAGGGTTGACCAACTCAGCCTTCTCACCGAACTTGTCAATGACCCGGACGTACCCAAGGCGTTCAGGAAGCTCGCGGAACCCGACCCGACCCTGCCACCGCCGCCGCCCAGGGCTCGGCGAAAGTCTCAAGACCTGGAAGAAAAGTGACGATGAGAGCAGCCGTGAGCGTGCCGGACGCACAGCCCCGTGAACTTGTCTGGGGATCATTCAACGCCCTGGACTACGTGCCGAGAATGCACTCTGCCGCGTACCCGGTCTTGCTCCACCTGCTCGCCAACCAAGAGCCAGGGGGACGCTGCGTCTGCACGCACGAGGAGCTGTCGGAGGCCCTCGGCATAAACCGCACGCTGATCACGCGTGGCATGCAACACCTCGGCTTCGCAAGCCTCATCTTCAGGATCAAACAGGGCGTCTACCGCCTCAACCCGATGATCGCCGGGTTCCGCACCCCCGCGGAACAACTAGTGGCGATCAAGGAGATGCCCCGCGAGGACCGGCTGGACGTTCCCGACTTCGAGGAGCGCTACCAGCGCCGGATCCGCGAGCATGACGAGGAGAAGAAGCGGCGAGCCCGCGGCCGCAAGGCGCCCGTCACTGATCTCACCGCGCGTCGGCACTCCCTTAAGGCAGTCGAGGACTGACCTCCGGCACCAGCACAAACAGAAAGACCCCCGCAAGCGGGGGCCTTTCTGCGTCTGGATATCGCGCACAGCTTACCGCCTCTGACGTACCGAGCGCCACGGCGGACGCACCGTGGCACCGGCTAGGAATCGCCTGTCCAGTCCATGCGGACGGCCGTCTTCCCAGCTCTCCGGTGCTGAACTCACCGTCGCCGCCCGTCTCGACACCGTGCCCAGCACCCACCTTGAACCCGCGCTGACTGGCGAGCAGTCGAGCACAGCACGGCTTGGAACCCGGCTTGTCCAGCGACGGCCGCGCGGCAGCGCCGTCGACGGGCAAGGGCGAGAACCTGCTGAATCGAGTGTTCAGGTGGTGAGGCGGGCGGCGAAGTCGCGCGCTGACGAGGGTGCGGTGGTGGAGTTGAGGGAGCTGGCGAGGTCGCGGGCCCGGCGGGTGATGGCGTCGGCCGGTCGGGGGGCGTCCAGCGCTCGGGTACCGGCCTCGATGGCAGCTTCGTAGTCGCCGAGCGAAGCGTGCGCGGCCGCGAGGTCGAGGTGGGCGATCACAGCCCGTGTGGGAGACAGGTGCGGGCCTCGCCGGTACTGGGCGACGGCCTGCTCGGCTGCGGTCAGAGCCTGCCGCGGTCGGCTGAGCGCGAGGTAACTGGTGGCCTCGAAGGACAGCACCCGGACCTGGTCGGCGGAGAACAGGCCGGACGCGTGCAGGGGAAGCGCTCCGGCGAGCTGCTCGGCGAGACGGCGGTTGTCGGCGAATTGGTCGGAGTGACCGGCGCGGGCGTGCGCACGGGCGCTCTGGGCTGCAAGCCGGACATGCGCGGCGGTGCCGGGCGGGGCCGCCGCCAGTCCGCGAGCAGCGCACTCGGCAGCATGCTTGGGCCGGTCGCCGTAGAGGTGCACCGTCGCGGCGACATCGTCCGCCCAGGCACACAAGATGCCGGATTCGGCCGCGAGATCGTGGTGACGGGCGTCGGTGGCGAAGGCCTGCGCCGCATCGGTGTCGCCGAGGTCGTGGGCGAGCCAGGCCAGCACAACGGAGAGCATGCCGCCGGTGCGCACCAGCTCCCGGTCCTGCACGAGGGTGCGTCGCCCTGCGCGGAAGACGGCGGTGAGCCGGCGCAGCTCCCACATCGTGTTCCATGCCTGTGCGGCCGGGATCTGGTTGCCAGAGCCGGGGCAGTCGGCTGGGCGCGCGGAGTTGTCGAGACCGACCCGCACACGCTGCTGGGCCTGCACGGCCTGGGGGGAGAGGACGGAAAGATCCAGGGACTGCTGGAAACGGTCGGCATCCCCTACACCGGGTCCGGTGTGCTGGCCTCCGCGGTGGGCATGCACAAGCCGACGTTCAAGCAGCTGGCGACATCCGAGGGCTTGGACACCCCGCGGTGGCTGGGCCTCAACCCGGCACTGTCGCCCGCGGCGATGGCCTCCACGGTGCACCTCACCCTGGGGTGGCCGGTGTTCTTCAAGCCCAGCTCGGGCGGCGGCAGCCTGGATGCCGCCGTCGTCCACAGTCAGGCGAAGATGATCGAGCTGCTCCAAGCCGCCCGCGAGCACCCCTACGAGCAGTACATGGTCGAGGAGTACGTGACCGGCCGCCCGTGCACCGTCGGCCTGCTGGAGATCGACGGCAAGCTCACTACCCTGCCGGTGCTGGATGTACAGACCGACCGGGAGTTCTATGACTACACCGCCAAGCACGACCCCGCCCAGCGCACCGAGCACTGCCCCTCGATCCTCCCAGAGGACATCACCGGCCGCCTCCAACGGGACGCGCTGCGCGCGCACCGCATGATCGGCGCCCACGGCCTCTCCCGGGTGGACTTCATGGTCACCCCCAGCGGCCGCACCGCCATGTTGGAGAGCAACACCCTGCCCGGCCTCTCCCACCGGGGGAACCTGGCCACCATGGCGGCCGCGGTCGGCATCACCTACCCGGACCTGATCTGTCACGTGCTTGAGACTGCGTTCACCAAGCCCCGCTACCTGCCCTGAAACCGGGCAGACTTGGGGCCCATGACCAACAGCTCCTCGATCGTTCACCCGGTGCCGTACTACGCGCAGTGGGAATCGCCCGAGCTGGTGCGCGCGATCATCGCGGGCACCACGCGTGCCAGCGAGGACCCGCTTTGGCCCAAGTCCGGGGCGGCCAGCCCGGAGGAGTATGAGTTCTGGTCCTGGCGGCTGTGCGGCATGGCCTGCCTGCGCATGGCCCTCGACCACTGGCGCGGCCAGGTCCCGCCCGCGGTCTCCCTCGCGCAGGAGTGCGTGGATGCCGGCGCCTACATCCGCCACCCCGACCGCGTCGACGGCCTGATCTACGCCCCCTTCGCCGCCTACGCCCAGCAGCGCTGGGATCTGCACGCCGAATCTGGCCCCGACCTCCCCGCGGCTGCACTCTCCGAGCATCTCCTCGAGGGACGGCTGCCCCTGCTGTCCGTACACCCCTCCATCCGGATCCTCGACCCTGCCCCGCCGCGCCGCGGCGGGCACCTGGTCCTGGCCGTCGGCACCACACCCCAGGCGCTGGTCATCCACAACCCGTCCGGATTCCCCGGCCACTCCCAACAGTTCGCCCACGTCCCCTGGCCGGACCTCGATCGCTTCTACGCCGGACGCGGCGTCATCCTCGGCCCCGCGCCCAGGAGCAGTAGCCACTCAGCGGGTGTGTCCGCAGCTGCAAGGTAGCCACCATGCTCGTCATGGCCAACTGAGTCCGGGCGGTAGAGGTTGCGCCGCTCCTTCAAGGAGGGGGCTGCAGCGCAACGGCTACTGGCGCCGCAGTTGGAGCTGGCAGGCCACGCACGGACATTGGACCGGCAAGCGGGAGTACCCGGAGTGTGTGGTGAGGCGTCAATTCCATTTGTGTGCCGGGTAACTCGAAGAACCTCTTATCCAGCATTTCGGGACAAGCTGATTATTCGCTATGGTTCGCCACCCTTCGCTTCTCTGTAACCGGCGGTAAGGCAGGCGCCCGTGGCCTAAGAATGTTCGGCGGCACCGGGCAGCGTTGCCCGTTCCGGCCCGCACCCGAGCGTGGGGCGGCGGGGCTCGGTCCGGTGGCCCGGGTCGCGACAGGGATGCGGCCTGCTTGCCCGACCGGGAGCGCCCGCGTTCTCCCGGCCCCACTGTGAAGGAGTCGGCGCACCTCACATGCGCCCTGAACTGCAATGTTGAATCACCTCATGAGCGATGCGTGGCCCGAATACGTCGCTGGTGTGCTGGTGCTGGCCACCGGGGCCATGGCCAGCGCCGTGGTCAAGGCCTGGCGCCGGCGTAAGCCTCCGCGCCAGGACCGGGACGCCGCTGCCGACAGCAGCGAATAACCCACCCTCCCCAATTTTTTACTGGAGATTCCTGTGCCCGAATCAAACAGCGTCGTCTTACAGACGACGAAGAATGTCGTCCGTAAGACGACACCGCTGTGTCGGCGGGAAGCGGAAATCCACCGCGTCGACGCCTGGAGCCATCTAAAGACCCCGCAGGCCCCGGACCCGGATTCCTGGATGGGGGAACTGGCCCGTATACCTCGAGCCTTGGAGCACACCGGCACAGTGACGGAGATCGCCGCCAAGTACGACCGCATTCTTGAACTCATCGAGTACGACACCCCAGGCGACCTCACGGAGACCGACCTGCTCGCGGCCCTCCTGGTCCAGCGCGCCCTGCGGGACAAACTCCAGATCGACGAGGGGCGGCTGATCGCCGCCGCCCGCCGCAAGAACATCACCTGGGCGCGCCTCGCCCCGGCCTTGGAAGTGCGAAGCCGGCAGTCGGCCGAACGCCGGTACCTGCAGTTGCGCCGGGACCTCGACGGGATCGTCGGCCATCCACTGACCCAGAGCGACCGGGTTGAAGCCGCTCGGACCCAGCGCGACCGCAAGGCCGAGCAGCGCTGGGCCGCTGACCACTCCATCGAGATCGTCGCTCTCGCCCGGCGCCTGGCCGCCGTCCCGGGGTTGCAGCAGCGCGCCGACACCTGCCCGAAGGTCACTCGGGCCAATCAAGTAGCGGTGCTCCACGCCCGCCGCGCCGGTGAGCCCGACCCGGTCCCGGTCCGCACCGCCTGGCCCGCCCGCCTCGTCGAAGTGGTGGCCGCCGAGGAAGCCCATCGCGCAGCGCAAGCCGCAATGCCGCAGCCCGCCATGGACCCCGGTCCGGACCTCATGGCCCCCAAGCCGGCCCCGCTGACCTCTGTCAGACACTCCCAGCTGGTCCACCAGATGTTCAGTCTTATCGGCTACGCCATTGACAGCGACAACGTTGATCTGGCAGATCACCACGACCTCGTCCTGGCCATCCGTCAGCTCTACGCCGAGGCCGGACCCAACGCGCCCCGCGCTCCCGAGGACTACACCTCAGGCTCCGTGCGGTAGGGCGAGAACAGGCGGAACGGACGCCAGCGGCCAGCTGCCTCCCGCCGCACCGTCCGTTCCCGCCGAGGTCAACGGCCGCTTCATGGCCAGCGGCCCGAGCCACCTGTGGGTGACGGACCCGATTACCGGAGCGGTGCGGTCACGCCGACCAGCCTTCCTTGCCGGGGCCCTACTGCTTCTGAACGGCAGCCCGCGGGACACCTCACGTGCCAGCGGGCTGGGCCGTGGCAGCATCGTCGGGCAGGTGCTTGATCGCTGAGCGTGCCGCGACACGGTCGGGCCCGCTGAGGGTGGTCCAGAAGTCGTGGGTGACCACGGCCTCGGCGAGGGCCAGCTGCCGCTTGCGCAGCGCAGCGACCTGGGCCTGCTCCTCCTGGCTCCAGCCGGGGGAGTCGGGCCGCTCGCGGGTGTGCCAGTAGCCGTCCTCCTTGGTGTCCCGGAACCCGGCCTCAGGCGTAACGGACCACGGAAGCTTCGCAAGGAGCGCCGAGAGCTCGGCGCGGACGTGGTGGAGCTCCTGCTGCGCGGTCACCAGGTCACCGGGGAAGGCGTAATCGGCCATGCCCAGAATGATACGGCCGTTCGAATCTGGGCGGGTGTCGACACGCGGCCGCTACGGGCGGTGTGGGTGTTGACGTGTTGTCATGGGAATTTCACTGTGTGTGCTCTACTCGCATAAACCGGTCAGGGCCACGATGTGCGCGAGCCCACCCCCCTCAACTCCTCACCCTGGGAGACAACGCCCATGCGCACCAATGCCCGCCGCAGCATCGTTGCCACGTTCGTGGCAGCTGCCACCACAGCCCTCACGTTCTCGGTACCACCCCGGCACAGGCTGCTCTGCCCACCCCGGTCAGCGCCGCCACCGCCCGCTCCTACCTCGCCTCCATGAGCGCCACGGCCGAGCACTCCAGAACCGGCTACAGCCGCGACCTGTTCCCCCACTGGATCACCA
>NZ_JBQQBW010000157.1:0-12794 GCF_052245415.1 Streptomyces sp. 8N706
CCAGCCGCTACCGGGCCCGGTAGTGGCTGGTGACGTCGAGGGCCGTGTGACAGACCCCGAGGACGCGCCCCGAGGCGTCCACGAGCCGGAAGGCCGAGCCGGACCGGACGCGGTCACGCCCCGCGTACGTGGGGGAGTCGCCGGGGGCAGCACCGAGCTGCTGGAAGGTGAGCATCGGCTCACCCGTCTCCAGAACCTGCTGGGCCTCCTGTTCGAGGGCGGCCCCGTCGAGTCCCGGCATCGCCTCGCCCAGCCGGCGGCCCAGCCGCTGTCTCGCGGGCACCCCGTCGAGACGTTCCATCGCGGGGTTGATCAACATGTACCGGAGCCGGGCGTCCACGACGGCCATGCCGATGGGGGACTGGGTGAACAGCCCGCGCAGCACGGCCTGGTCGCGCTCCCACTCGCGCAGGCCCACGACATCGGTGACGGCGACGAGCCAGCTGCGTCTCCCGCCCACCTCCCACAGCCGGCAGGCCCGCAGCCCCAGTTCCAGCCGCCGTCCGTCACGGTGGCGTACGGGCGCGACGGCCTCCCAGCCGTCGCCCGTACGGCGGCGCTCGGAGAGGGGTGCCGCGGCGTCGCCGGCGCCGCCGACCGCGAGCAGTGCTGTGACGGGCTGGCCGACGATGTCCGCCGCCGGGTAGCCGAGCAGGGCCTGCGCACCCAGGCTCCACCGTTCGATCACACCGTGCGCATCCACCACGGCGGTCGCCGCATGCGCAACGTCGAACGGGCTACCCGGGTTCGCGCTATGAGCCGCATCGGGTGTGCTCATCGTGGCCCGTCCATCCTGGGTGCTTCGTGACCCACTAGACCCCTACCCGATCCATTGTTCTCAGACCGCGCCGTGCGGCGAAAGAAGCGAAGGACCGAAGCCTCCGGTCTCCGCGGGGAGAGAGCGTGGCTGGCGTGCCGCGCCCGTCCCACGGTGTGTGCTCCGGGCTGCCGCTGCGGGCCCCCCGCGGGGCCCGGGGGCGGGAGCGGCCGATCGGAGGGCGGACCCGTGTGCACAGGTCCCCCTCCGATCGTAAGCCGGAGTCCGCGTCAGCTCGCCGGGAAGGGGACGAGCGTCCTCACCCGCGGCTTCCCGTGAGGGAGGCATAGACCACGACGTTGTCGGCGTAGTGGTGGGTCTTCTTGTCGAAGTCGCCGGCGCAGGTGATGAGCCGCAGCCCGGCGTGGTCGACGTTCTTGTAGACCTCCAGCGTCGGGAAGCGGTTCTTGGGGTACTGGGCGATCTTGTCGACGGTGAACTCCGCCGTCTTCCCGTCCTGGCGGGTGACCTCGATGTTGTCACCGGCCTTGAGGGTGGCGAGCTTGAAGAACACCGCCTGGGCCCCGTTCCAGGTGACATGACCGGCGATGACCGCCGGTCCCTTGGCACCGGGCGTCGGGCCGGGGGTGTACCAGCCCGCCTTGGCCGGATCGGTCGGTGTCTCCATGGCCCCGCCCTTGCCCAGCCCCAGCTTCACCAGGGAAGAGGAGACCTTCAGGGAGGGGATGGAAATCCGCTCCGGGGGCGATGCCTCCATCGTGCCCACCCCCTTCCCGCTGCCTGAGGAACTGTCCCCGCTTCCCGACGCCTGCGAGCCCTGCTGTCCGCCCTCCACGGCCGGGGCCTGCGCCGCCGGGGCGGTCTCGGGCGGTGCGGGCTCCTGGCGTGAGAGCCCCACCACCAGCAGCACGGCTGTGGTGACGGCGAGGACGGCGCCGGAGACGATGAACAGGGGGCGGCGCGATGTGGTCCTGGGACCCTGGTGCGATCGGCTCATGCTGCTCCCTCCTCAGCCGTTCTGCGCGGACTGCCGGGCACGCTTGCGTGCCATGGTGAGCGCACCGGCCGCGGCGACGAGAGCGACACCGCCCGCAGCGAGCAGGCCCGGCGCCTCGATACCGTCGGTGGTGCCGTGACCGGTCTCGACGCCGCCCACCGGAATGGAGCCGACGGCCGCTCCCTTGACGACGCCGCAGTTCGTGGGGGCGGTGGCCTCCTGGGGCAGTTTGGGGTCGAGTTCGCTCTTGCCCGCGCCCTCGAAGTCGTACTTCTTGTTGTTGTTCGGGTCGATTCCGTGCTGCACCACGTGGAGGTCCTGAATCTTCTCCACGACGTCCTGGGAGACGGTGATCGTGCGCTCGTAGGAGAGCTTGCCCTGCGCGTCGGCGGTGGGCATGCGCTCGACGGCGAGGCCGCTGTCCGGCGACGTGTCGCCCTCGGTGGTGAGCGAGATGTTGATGTCGCCGTAGTCGACCGTGGCTTCGGTGTTGTTGAGGATCCCGTCGCCGTCCGTGTCGTCACTCGCGTCCGGGCAGTGGAAGTCATGGCCGTCGGTGGAGCCGTGGAGGTGCTGCGCATGCGGCTGGCCGGGCGTGAGTCCCTCGGACTCGACCTTCACGGTCAGCTGGTTGCCCTCGGTGCTGAGCATCACCGTTCCGGAGGCACCTGAGTTGTTCAGCTGCTCCAGATCGATCTGGTGCGCCTTGCCGTGGCCGTCGGCGAGTGACGGGGTCGCCACGGCGAACGTCAGAACGGCGGGCAGAGCGACGAGTGCGGCAAGACGAGCGGTGCGCTGGACTGTCACGGGCGTGCATCCCCTTTCGGACGGCCCCCGCGTGGCGGCGGGAACCGTGGTCGGTCTCTGGCTCGGATCAGCAACTCACCCGTGTTCCCGCGGCGTTGACGACGCCCGGCGAACCGGATCAGCTGTGCCTGACTGGGTATTCGGAGCACCTACGAGTGCGGATTGGTCCGAGTCGGAGTTCCTTGCGCCGGTCATCGCCCAGGAGACGGACCATCACCCAATCCCCGCAGCTCACCGTGGGTGCGGACAGGACGGAACCCCCGGCAAAAAACCGGGGGTTCCAGGGTGTTCCAGCGGACGGACGCGTTCACCGGAGGGGATACCGGCCCTCCCGGCCGGGCCAACGGGACCTCCACGGCGACGTCGTTGACGGGGCCGGTCGAGGGAGGACGGGTCGGCGTCGGATCACCGCGTTCGCTCTCTCCTCACGCCCTCGGCTGCCGCGGTCCTCGCATATCAGGCCTCGGACCGTCGCGGTCCCGCGCACAGCGCCCAGATGACGAAGACGTCGATGGCCAGCAGGGCGATGGCCCAGACCGGCGCGTACGGCAGCCACAGGAAATTCGACAGCGCGCCGAGTCCGGCGAGGAGGACGCCAACGAACCGCGCCCACACTGCCCCGCTGAACAGGGCGAACCCCGCGAGAGTGATGACAACGCCCAGCACCAGATGGATCCAGCCCCATCCGGTGAGGTCGTACTCGAACACGTAATTGCGAGTGGCGACGAACACATCGTCGTTCGCGATGGCGGCGATCCCCGCGAAGAGGGTCATCAGTCCACCGAAGATCATCATGACCCCCGCGAACAGGACCCATCCGCTCATGAACCCGCTCGTTTCGGAACGTCGGGCAGTTGCCCCTGCCCGAGCCCCACTGACATGGCCGGTCATGGTGGCTCCCTTGTCAGCACTGGCCTGGCCGCCGCCGGGTTCACCCGATCGGCGGTCCTTGTCTCCACCGTTCCACAGGTGGTGTCCACCGGCATCTCGGCTCTCCCCGGCGCCCCGGCCCGGTCATGCTCCGTACGACCCGGGGCACCGGTACGTGAGCCGCCGCCCCTCGGGAGGAGCTCCTACGCGGAACCGTCCGGTCCGCCGCTGGGGCTCAGTGCATGGGGCGCCGTGGCCGTTTCGTCCCTGCGGAACGTCAGCTGTCCGTCGGCGACATCGATCCGGAGACGGCTGTGGGGCTGCAGCGTGCCGTCCAGCAGCATGCGGGAGAGCTGGTTGTCGACCTCGCGCTGGATCGTACGGCGCAGCGGTCGCGCGCCGTACTCGGGCTGGTAGCCGCGATGGGCGAGCCAGTCGACGGCCGCCGGGGTGATGTCGACGGCGACATCCTGGGCACGGAGCCGGCGCCTGGTGTCGTCCAGCAGCATGTTCGTGATCTGCCGCAGCTGTTCGTCGGCGAGCTGGCGGAAGATCACGATCTCGTCGATGCGGTTGAGGAACTCCGGCCGGAAATGGTCGCGCAGCGGGCGCAACACCCGTTCGCGGCGGGCCTCTTCCTCGGCCTCCGCATCACCCGCGCCGAAGCCCATGGACGCGCCGCGCCCGGTGATGGCCTCCGAGCCGAGGTTGCTGGTCATCACGATCACGGTGTTCTTGAAATCGACCGTGCGCCCCTGGGAGTCGGTGAGCCGCCCGTCGTCGAGCACCTGGAGGAGGATGTTGAAGACATCGGGGTGGGCCTTCTCGACCTCGTCCATCAGCAGCAGCGAGTACGGGTTCCGGCGCACCGCCTCGGTGAACTGTCCGGCATCCTCGTGGCCGACGTACCCCGGGGGCGCTCCGACCAGACGGCTGACGGTGTGCCGTTCCTGGTATTCGCTCATATCGAGCCGGATCATCCGGTCCTCGCTGCCGAAGAGCGCCTCCGCCAGCGCGCGGGCCAGCTCCGTCTTGCCCACCCCCGTGGGGCCGAGGAAGAGGAAGCTGCCGATCGGACGGCCGGGGTCGGCCAGACCGGCCCGGGAGCGCAGTACGGCGTCGGCGACGGCGGTCACCGCCTCGTCCTGGCCGACGACGCGGTGGTGCAGATGCTCCTCCAGGCTGAGCAGGCGGTCCCTCTCCTCCTCGGTGAGGCTGCTGACGGGGATCCCGGTCTGCCGGGACACGATGCCGGCGATGTCCTCGACGGTGACCTCGGCGACATGGCTGCGCGGTGGCTGCGCCTGGCCACCCTTGGGGATCCGCTGTTCCAGGTCGGCGATCCGGTCGCGCAGCTCGGTGGCCCGTTCGTACTGCTCGGCGGCGACGGCCTGGTCCTTGTCCCGGGTCAGCTCCTCGACTTCGCGCTCCAGGGCGCGGATGTCCGTGCCGCGGGTGGAGGAGCGCAGCCGGACCCGGGCGCCGGCCTGGTCCATCAAGTCGATCGCCTTGTCGGGCAGATAGCGGTCCGTGAGGTAGCGGTCGGAGAGCTCGACGGCGGCGAGCAGTGCCTCGTCGGTGTAGCGGACCTGGTGGTGGGCCTCGTAGCGGTCCCGGAGCCCGCGCAGGATCTCGACGGCGTTCGCAGGGCTCGGCTCGGGGACCAGGACGGGCTGGAAGCGGCGGGCGAGTGCGGCGTCCTTCTCGATGTAGCGCCGGTACTCCTCGAGCGTGCTGGCGCCGACGACATGGAGTTCACCGCGGGCCAGGGCGGGCTTGAGCATATTGCTGGCGTCCATCGGGCCGCCCTCGGAGCCGCCGCCGGCGCCGACGACGGTGTGCAGCTCGTCGATGAAGACGATCAGCTCGTTCGAGTGGGCGCGGATCTCCTCGATGATGCCGTTGAGCCGCTCCTCGAAGTCGCCGCGGAAGCGGGTCCCGGCGACCACTCCGGAGAGGTCGAGCTGGATGACGCGCCGGCCCAGCAGTATGTCGGGGACATCGGCGTCCGCGATGCGCTGGGCCAGACCCTCGACGATGGCGGTCTTGCCGACTCCAGCTTCGCCGATCATGACGGGGTTGTTCTTGCCCCGCCGGGCGAGCACCTCGATGGTCTGCTCGATCTCCTCGGCCCGGCCGATCACCGGGTCGATACGGCCCTCGCGTGCCGCGTCGGTGAGGTCGCGGCCGAACTTGTCCAGGTTGGGGGTGTTCCGCTCGCCGGCGCCGGGACGCTGGCCGGTGCTGCCGGTGACGGGCGGGAGGCCGTTCTTCGCGCCGGGGGGCGGTGGGGAGAAGTGGGCGGCGTTGAGGATCTGGCCCGCTGTGGAGTCCCGGTTGGCGGCGAGGGCGACGAGGACGTGCTCGGGACCGATGTACGAGGCACCGGTGGAGCGGGCGATCTCATGGGCGTCGAGCAGGGCACGCTTGACGGCCGGGGTGACGGCGATGGAGCTGCGGGGCGGCCCGTCCCCGGCCTGCCGGTCGATCTCGGCGGCGAGCGCGTCGGGGTCGGCCCCGGCCCGCGAGACCATGCCCCGGGTCGGTTCCGCGGAGAGCGCCGCCCGCAGCAGATGCTCGGTGTCGAGGTCGGTGCTCCCGTGCTGGGCGGCGTAGGTCGCGGCGGCGGAGACGAGCTGCCGGGCCGGTGCGCTCATCAGCCGGCTGAAGTCGACACGGCGGGGGTCCGGGCGCTGTCCGGCCTGCCCGCTGCCGAGGAAGTGGGAGAGGAAGTCTCCGAGGGGGTCCGGACCGCGGTTCTCGGGACCCTGTGGTGTGTCCTGTCCCTCGTCTCCGTCGTGCTTGTCGTGTCCGTCGTGTCCGTCCGTCATTGGTATCCGTCCCCGTGGCCCAGACGGGCCGGGCCACGCTGTCTCAGTGCGCGTGCCGCTGGTGAACGCGTTCCCACACGTCCGGCATGACAACAGATCGCCACAGTCCCACGCGCCCCAATTTAGACGATGTGGCGGTGTATGTCTGGTCCCGGAGACCGTGGAGCGGAGGGGCCGGACCGCAAGGATCCGGCCCGGTCGTCCGGGGCCGGACCCTGCGAGAGCGCCGCGGTCGACGACCGCCCCCTGGGGCGCGGTGGTACGGGTGCGGGCGGTGGCGCCGCCTTGCGTGCCCCGCTCACCGAAGGGCCGCGATGTCTCCTGATCCCCGAACGCTGCGTGCCCCCGTGCTCGCCGACCCCATGTCCGGTGCGGGTGAGCTCCCTGGTTGCGATGGACGATCTTCATCGGCCGCTTCGTACGCGCTTCGGTCATCCGCGGGTGCGGCCCGGCGGGGGCTCGGCCGGGGCCAGGGGAGCGGCGATGCGGTACGCGAGAGGCTGACCGTGAGCGCGCCGTCGCCGTCGTGGACGCCGGGGAGCCGGACGGGTCAGGAGCCGGCGATCCCGCGCCCACCCACCCCGGTCGCTCGTGCCCGCGCCGCTCGCCCCAACGTCCTTGCATCTCCATGGAATCGAGCGTCCAACCGTGTCGAGTCGGCAGCATTCGGCTCCCAACTCCCCGCTGCTCAACAAGGGTTACCGCAAGTATTCACACGAGGTGGCACGCCTGTTTTGCTCCATCGGATGAGAAGTGAAGAAGTTCACAGATGGCCATTTCGGCTCTGAATTACGGTGGTTGATGACGCAGGATCCATAACCGAAGACAAGCCCCCGCCACCCCGGCGGGGCGATCCGGGCGGACGCCGAGTCCTGCCGCCGCTCCGGATGCAGATCGAGCACCACAGTTCGGCAGGAGCGGGAGACCCAAGCACAACCGGGCCACGATCACGGTGGCTCTTGGGGTGAAGCCACGCCAAGTGGCCGGGCACCTTCGCCAGCCCGAACCCGACAGGTCATCTTTCGCAGGCGGATGACGAAGGGCTTTCGCTTGTCTGCGCATACACGCATACCTGCGCTCATACCCCGGGCCGGAATCCTGTCCGTTCTCACGGCCGCCGCTCTCGCCGGTTCGACCCTGATACCCAGCGCTTCACCCGCTGCCGAAGCCGCTACTCCGGCCGGGAAGGCGCTGAAGGTGGCGGCCTCCAAAAAGGGGTCCCCTTATCGGTACGGGGCGGCGGGCCCGCACCGGTTCGACTGCTCCGGGCTCACGCTGTACTCGTTCAAGCGGGCGGGAAAGAAACTGCCCCGCACAGCGGCCGCGCAGTACAACAAGACACGCCATGTCTCCGTGCGATCCCGTAAGGCGGGCGATCTTGTGTTCTTCCATTCAGGGAAGAATGTCTACCACGTCGGTATCTACGCCGGTAAGAACAGGATCTGGCATTCCCCGAAGCCCGGCAGGACGGTGCGGCTGGAGAAGATCTGGACTCACAGCGTGTGGTACGGGCGCGTGAAGTAACCAACGTCCCCGTCTTTCGGTAGAACCGGGGGATTCCCCCACCTCTCCGATGAGTTCCTCCGGTCCGGGGGATTCTCCCACCTCTTCGGCGAGTTCCTCCGGTCGCGACACCGGTCGTACCACGTTCCGAGAAAAGCGGTATGGCCGGTGTCGACCGAACAAGAACCGGTTTCCGTCGGGCGTCGCGGGGTTCCGCCGCGTGCGAGGCCGGTATCCCGGTGCATCCGCCGCGGGGCGAGTCCTGCGCGGACAACCGGCCGCCGCGCGGGGTGATGTGGCGTTCTCGTCGCGTTCAAGGCCCCCCGAGCCCTGGTTCACTCCTCCGTACCGGACGGGGGAGTGTCGTCCTCGGGTGGGCTCACCCAACCGCAGATTCCGCAGACGTAGCGGTTGTGCAGCCCGTCTATCTGCGCTCCGCAGCCGGGGCAGGTCGTTGTCCAGTAGGAGTCTCCGGTCAACGCTGGGCTCCGCAGTTTCCGCACAGCCAGCCGCCTTTGGGGCTCTGCTGCATCTGCCCCCCGCACTGGGGGCACTGGTTCCGCACTTCCGCCGGGTCGCATCTCACAGCCGTCTCCTGTCGTCGTCCATCGGAGGAAGAGACGCACCGTGGAGCTCGAAGGGCGTGTTACCCGCCGATCCTGGCGCAATCCTTTGCCCGTGAAGTGGAATCCCCGTGATAGAGGCGATTCCCCCGTACACGTTCTGGCCACTTCCCCAGAAGTGCGGGGACATTCCTGCCACCGAGGTCCCACCCGTGGGCGCCGCGCCGAGGCCGCCTCATCAGCCGGGCGCACCGGCTGATGGAAGAGGAGCGGTCAGCAGGCCCGCGATACGCCGTGCCGTCGCCTCGTCCCGGGCGGCGGCGAACGGGAGTGCGCCGTCCGCCATGCGAAACGGCTCTCCATGCAGGTTGAGGACCGCCCCTCCGGCCTCGGCGACGAGCAGGATGCCCGCGGAGTGGTCCCATGGGTTGTCCCAGGCGTACGTGGCGGCGTCCAGCTCGCCGCGTGCGACATCCAGGTAGTCACAGCCGGCTGAGCCGCTTGCGCACGCCTTCACCCCATGGGCGGGGCCGAGCTCGTAGAACCGCTGGTTCTGCTCAGGGGTGAGATATACGGGCCGTGCGCTCGCCAGCTGGAGGACGTCGTCATTGCCCGGGGCCACGGGGAGCCGTACCGGTTCACCGTTGAGGAGCGCCCCCTCTCCGCGCCGCGCCACGGCCATCAGGCCGGGAACGGGGAGGTGCGTCCAGGAGGCGAGCAGTTCCCCATGGCGGGCGAGGGAGACCAGCGTGGCGAACTCGGGCTGCTGCCGGACGAAGTTGGAGGTGCCGTCGATCGGGTCGATGATCCAGACAGGTGCGTCACCGTGCAGAGCGTCCACGAGCCCCGGATCGGCTGCCACCGCTTCCTCGCCGATGACCAAGGAGCCGGGTATCAGCGAGGTGAGTGCGGCGGTCAGCCGCTCCTCCACCTTCCGGTCGGCGACCGTGACCAGGTCGAGGGGGCCGGTCTTCTCACTGATCTCGGCGTCCGACAGCCGTCCGAAGCGGGTGAGCGCCTCTTCGGAAGCCACGGTCCGGATCAGTTCTTCCACCGCAACATGAGTCCCAGAGCTGAGCATGCTTCCATCTAACGTGGTCGTGTCCCCTCGCCTCACACCGGGCCGGGCGGCTCACGACAGCGCGGCTGACGGCCGGCGGCTGACGGCCGGGCGGCACTGACGGCCGGTGGGGCGGGCCTCAGTGCTCGAGATGAGACGGAGGAGTGTCGTCCTCGGGTGGGCTCACCCAACCGCAGATCCCGCAGAGGTAGCGGTTGTGCAGCCCGTCTGTCTGCGCTCCGCAGCCGGGGCAGGTCGTTGTCCAGGAGGAGTCGATGGTCAACGCTGGGCTCCGCAGTTCCCGCACAGCCAGCCGCCGTTCGGGCTCTGCTGCATCTGACCCCCGCACTGGGGGCACTGGTTCTGGGTTTGCACCGGGTCGCGTCTCACAGTCGTCTCCTGTCGTTGTCCCTCGATGAGAGCGCCATTGACGTGCGGAGGTTCCACCTATCACTCATCTTTGGCCAATGCTTCACGCTCGGTAATGAAGTGCAGGTTGGACTGAGAACGGAAGAGCCGAACCCCAGAACCGGACCCACCGCTTCCGGGAAACGGCCCTGGGAAAAGGAAACGCATCATCGCGCCGAGCAGTGGTGCGGATATGTGCCTACATCAATGATCGGTCCCATGGGCGCCCGCGTCATCGTTCTCCGGGCTGATCCTCGGACGGGGCTGCTGACCGTTGTGCATGCCAATGAGCCCATGGACATCGGCTGTGGCGTGCGTCGGCCCGGAGAAAGGCATAGGGCTGGGCCTTCCCCGGGGAGAATATCCGTCGTGATCAGGACGGCGAGCAGCCGACGGCGTCGCCGGAAACGGAGCCCGCCGCTGAATGCCCCGGCGGAGAGGCCACGGCGTATGCATATCTGCGGCGTGGCGCGGAATGGGTGGTCCATTGATCGGCTCGAGGGAGTCGGTCGGGGAATTCTTGCGGTGTGCCCATGGCGTATGTGCATCTACGGCGTGGCGCGGAATAGTTGGTCCATCACTCGGCTCAACGGAGCCGGCCGCGAAACTCGTTGTGGTGCGGCCACGACGTATCGGCATCTACGGCGTGGCGCGGAATCTGCGGTCCATCACTCGGCTCGTCTGTGACGCCCCGTTGGCATTCAGCGGCTTCGCCATCCTCGCCAACGGCCGACGGTGACCAGCACCACCGGCCCCTCCGGAGGCCGTTCCCGGTACTGCGGGTACTTCACCCTCAGCAGTTCGAGCGCATCGTGCGGATCCGCCGCCGCGTCAGGGGGCCGCGACGGCGGGACTCCGATCCGGGCCTCGCCGTCGGCCCGAACCCACCACAGCCGGCTCCAGTCCTCGTCGTACCGGTCCACCAGCAGACACACGGAGGGGTTCGCCCGGATATTGGCGAGCCGCTTCAACCGGGTCGTCCGCTTGGGCTTGTGGTCGACCGCCATCACGACCGTGTCGCCGTGCACCGCGAAGACCACGGGGACCAGGTGCGGACGGCCCTCTCCGTCCGCTGTCGCCAGCCGGGCCACTCGGGCACCGGCGAACAGACGCCTGGCTTCCCCCGGGTCCATGTCCGGCATCGTGCGACGGCCTCTCCCTGCGCTAGCGGTAGGCCCCGGCGAACTCGGCCAGTTGGTCCAGGTGTTCCAGGCTCTCGCTCTCCGGCAGTGTCGGGAGGTAGAGAAGCACCCGTTCGACGCCCAGGCGGGCGTACCCCTCCACCACCTCGGGGCTCGCCGGGGCCGCGTACACGGTGACAGGGACCTCGCGCCCCGCTGTCTTGCGCAACTCATCCATCTTCGGGCCCAGTTCGTCCGGCATCAGAGTGTTCGCCAGCCAGGCGTCCCCGTACTCACCGATACGGGCGAAGGTGCGCTCGCTGCCGCCACCGACGTACACGGGCGGGTGCGGCCGCTGCACCGGCTCGGGCAGGGAGACCACCGGGTCGAAGTCGACGAAGTCGCCGTGGAACCCGGGGTGTTCCTCGGTCCACAGCCGGAGAATGGCCCGCATCCGCTCATCCAGCAGCCGACCGCGGGTACGTGGATCGGTGCCGTGGTTGCGCATCTCCTCGCGGTTCCAGCCCGCGCCGATGCCGAAGACGGCACGGCCACCGGACACCAGATCGAGCGAGGCGACCTCCTTGGCGGTGATGATGGGGTCGCGCTGGATCACCAGGGCGACCCCCGTGCCCACCAGCAGCCGTTCGGTCACGGCCGCCACCGTGCTCAGCGCCACGAAGGGGTCCAGGGTGCGGTAGTACTCCTCCGGCAGCTCCCCGCCGCCCGGGTACGGCGTCTCGCGACTCAGCGGGATATGGGTGTGCTCCGCGATGAACAGAGAGTCGAAGGCGCGCTCCTCGATGGCGCGTCCCAGAGGTGCCGGCGCGATGCCCTGGTCGGTGATGAAGGTGGAAATTCCGAACTTCACTGCCCTCTCCGTCCTCGGTTCCGTCGTGTGCCCTGTTCCTCCACCATCGCGCCTGCCCGGCTGGACCGCCCCACGGCACCACCGCGTCGGCCGGGAACCCGGCGAGCGGACCGAGGGTGGCAGGCCGGGGCGCGACGGCTCCGAGCCCCCGGGCGTGGACGACCGAATACGGGCCTTAAGGGTGCAAACATAACTATATGGGTTGGGAGGAGATTGCCGAGGAGCTCTACGCGTTGCCGCCGGAGGTCTTCACGGCGGCGCGCGACGAAGCCGCCGGCACCGCCCCGCGCGAAGAGGCGGCCAGGATCCGCGCCCTGCGCCGCCCGACGCTGGCGGCCTGGGCGGTCAATCTCCTTGTCCGCCGCGAGCGGAAGCAGATCGAGGCGCTCCTGGGGCTGGGCGAACAGTTGCGCCGAGCCCACCACGAGCTGGACGGCCGGCAGCTGCGCGAGCTCTCCCACCAGCAGCGCCGGCTGGTTGCCGCCCTGTCCGAGCAGGCCCGTCGGCTCACTGCCGAGGCCGGACGCCCGGTGCCGGAGAGCGCGCTGCGCGAGGTCGAGGCGACGGTGCACGCGGCTCTGGCCGACCCCGAAGCGGCCCGCGAACTGGCGACGGGACGCCTGGTCAAGCCCCTGGCTCCACCGGCCGGCTTCGGCCCGCCTGCCGATGCCACCGTGCACCAGCTGCGCCCGTCCGGGCAGCCCGACTCCCGTGACCGCGCCGCGGCCGGGCGGACCGGGCGGGCCGAGCGGAAGCGGACGGGTGCGCAGGGACGGAGCGACCGGGACGACCAGAAGGATCAGGAAGGCCGGGAGGGGCTTGCGACGGTCGCCGACCTGGCCGCACGCAGTCGCGAGCGCGAGCGTGCGGAACGTGAACGGCGCGCACGCCTGACCGAGGCCCGTCGGGACGCCGAGAGCCTCGACCGGGCTGCCCGCAGCAGCGCCGAGCAGGCCGTAGCGGCGGAACGCGGCCTGGCCGACGC
>NZ_JBQQBW010000158.1:0-12465 GCF_052245415.1 Streptomyces sp. 8N706
GTCCTGGGCCGGCATCGCCGGCATCCTCGCCACCTTCGACACCGAACTCACCGACCTCCACCCACCCGAACTCGTCCACGCATGCCGCCGCCTCACACACCGATGGGCCACTATTGCCGACACCGAGGATCTCGGTCCTTCTCATAAATGACCATCTGTGAGAGTTCTGCGAGAGGCCCTGGGGCGATCACGTTTTCGCAGGTCGCCATCGCAAAAGCCCTCTCGAAACCCGCACGTTGTGCGAGGCACTTCTGAGAGACTCCCGCCATGGATCTCACGCCCGATCTGGCCGCATTGGCGGTAGAACGTAACGACTGCCCGAACTGTGACGCGCCCGCCGGCAGCGCCTGCCGCACGCGCGGCGGGAAGACCGCCGCGAAATACCACACCCCCCGCTTCGTCCTCATCCCTGCGCTGCGCGAGGAACTGGAGATCCCCGTCGCCGTCGACCGGTTCCCCGGCCGCGCGTGGAAGCAGGGCCCCGCGCTCGCCGTCGTGCCCGCGCCCCGCACCGAGCGGCCGGTGAGAATCGGGTACGCCCGCACGTCGACCGCCCGGCAGGAGCTGGCCAGCCAGCTCGAAGCCCTCCGCCGGGCGGAGCGCTACAAGGTCTTCCACGAGCAGATCCGCACCCGCGTGAAGGTGCGGCCCGAGCTGGAGAAGGCGCTCGCGCTGGCCCACCAGTTCAAGGAGGCCGCGCCCGAGACGCCGGTCATCTTCACCGTCCACGAGCTCAAGCGGCTCGCCCGTAGCGCCGCCGAGCTGATGACGCTGTCCGCCGAGCTCCAGGCCAGCGGCATCCAGCTCGAACTCCTCACCGGCCCGCTCACCGGCATCTACGACCCCAACGGCATGGGCGCCATGTTCTTCGCCGTGCTCGCCGTCGCCGGGCAGATCGAACGCAACTACATCCGGGAGAAGACCCTCGAAGGCCAGGTCATCGCCGCGTCCAAGGGTAACCACGGCGGGCGGCCGAAGGTCATCGACGACGACATGCTCACCTTCGCCGTCGCACTGAAGGACAAGGGCGTCCCCGTCCCGGAGATCGCGAAGAAGCTCCATCAAGACCGGGAAGAACTCGGGCAAGTCCCCGTCGGTCGCTTCCCTCTACCGAGCGCTCGCCGAAGCCGCCGCAGAAGTGGACCTACCGGTCAGGCCCAAGCCCGTCCGCATCCGTCGGCCCGAAGACCCGCTCACCCCAGAAGAGATCGATCGGCGCGAACGGCTCCAAGCCCAGCCTCACCCGAACGCCGGAGGCACTCCTCGTGGATGACGTCACGGTCAGCGCAGGCGTTGCATCCGAGCGAGCAGCCGTGCCTGTTCGAGTTTCAGCGACTCGAAAGGAAGTCCGTAGGTAGGCGTCCAGCTCCTCGTGTGGGAAATTGCCAGCGATCGATACATGATCGTCGACCTGGAGTGAGTCGAACCCTTCTTCCTGCCAGCGGGCGACGATGGGCTCATAGCAGGCCACATGCGCGCACAGCTCCTTCAGGGGCTCAGGGATGGTGTCCTCGCGCAGCAGGTCGGCATGGGAGGCGATTGTTTCGACCATGCGCCGGTTGAGCGGCATGAAAACCGTTGACATCCACAAGCGCCAGGTGGCGGCCTGCTCCGCCGTGGCGGGGGCCGACACAGTCCACACGGTCCCATACCGGGCGTAAAACTTACGCCAGGCTCGGTCCATGGCCGCAGACTGCGCATAGAGCGGACCATAGAGCTCGCTGAGCTGGCGGTTGCCCCGGTCCAGATGATCCTTGCGGCGCGCCAGACGCAGATTCGTCAGGTAGGTCGCCCCGTAACCCGTGGCCGCCACGACCACAGTGACCACCAAAGGGACCACAACATTCAGCTGCACGAGCAGCAACGCTCTCAACGTTGAACATCTGTGTAGGAAACCTCAGCCTTGGCCCGGTCAACTCATCGCACCTAGAGCAGGATCGCAGGGGCGGGCTCTGGCCGACGAAGCCAGGAAGTATGGCGACATCAGCCGACCAAGATCAAGTACTTAGCGTTAATGGCTGTACCGATGGTCCCCACGGCCGACACTGTCGAAGCCGCATGGCTAACAGGCTTGTTGACCGTCGATGGTCATCGGGGGATCTCGGCGCGCGCCCGCCCGCCCATGGGCACCCAGCCGCCCGACGTCCGTACCGGGCGGGCTGTCCACCACTTCCCTCCAGGCCTGCGACGCAGGCAAACGCACCCCCAGTGCCACCGCCACTCTTCCCAGCCCAAGGACTCGACCTCAACACGCTCACCGCACGCCCGATACGGACGCAGGCGGGTCCAAATGATCTCGATGTAGACCTTTGCTCCGCTTTCTCCGAAAGCCAGACATCGAAGACGATCGGCTCCGAGCCAGCGCCCATGTACGCCTGGAACATGGTCGAGTCGGGCTTCGGCTTAACCTCGCGCTTTCGCGACTGCGAGTGTCCGATACTTGATCAAATAAGCGAGGAGTGCCTCTGACCTGGGACGATGGGACTTGTCTAGGGTCCATGTCGTCGTCAGGAAAGCTGCACTCCTCAGGTGAAGAAGAGTACCGGGTCGTACCCCCGTGTCCGTGTCGAGGGCGGTGGCCGCGGAGTGGTTTCCCAGGCCGGGTCCGTGCTGCTGGCGGAGACGGTCCGCAAGACCGGGCTGGACAGCGCGATATCAGCGGCGTTGGCGCCGTGGCGCGGACGGTGCATGACCCGGCCAAGATCCTGCTCGATGTGGCACCTCACGGTCGCGCTGGGCGGGGACTGCCTGGCCAATGTCGCCCTGCTGCGGGCCCACCGGACGGTCAGTATGGTGGCCCTTGTGGCTCAGCCGCCTGACAGGCAGTTGAGGAGCGCCGGCCGGGGGACGAGCTGCCAGAAGGTCTTTGCTTGCTGCTCACCGAGCGGGGTCAAACTGACCGTGTTGTCGTTCCAACCGGTCAGCATCATCCTTGATCCCCCGTTCATCAGCCTGCCGTCGCAGGTGTATCCCCATTCCTGTTCCCCCGTTCCGCAGTTCGCTGCGTGCACTTTCCCGGTGAACCTGAAGCGCACTCTCTCGGCGGTCAGGCACTGTCCGCTTTCCCAGTTCTTCAGATGGAAGAAGCTTCCCGCGTATGGGTAGAACTTCCAGTTGCCTCGCAGGTTGTCTCCGTCGCACCTTTCCATGACCGCAGGATCAGCGGAGCGCTCGTAGGTGGAGAGGCAGACCCCCCGGGAGGCGTCACCGAATTTGACCCGGAGACGATGACCGTCTCCCGATATTCCGCTTATGCTTTTGATCCATTTTTCGCCCTCATAGGTGCCGACGAGAGTGGCTACTTGCGACTGGATCGATGTCGAATATCCGGTGTAGACGCCGATGATGTGCCCCTTGTACCAGATGCCTCCCCCTGAATCGCCGTTAGAGCCGGTACCGCTTCCGGCGTCCGCCAGGCTCATGGCAGCATCTTCATCAGGAAATGGGTAGCTTCCCGTCAGACCGTTGTGCAGGCGAGGATTCGCGACTCTCATCGAGGCGATCTTGAGTTCCGGGCTTACGCTGTCCGGATCGCTGGACGTGTTCCCCCAGCCGCTCAAAGCAACGCTGCCGCCCTGGTCCGCCAGCCCCAGGGCGTACGGGACCACGGCGTTCTCGTAACCCGGGACCTTGGATTTGAGCTTGACCAGTGCGATATCGACGTACGGGTTTCTGTGGATCTCGGCCACCTCCATCCGGTGACCGCCGCGAAGGTGGCGGCTTCCCGCATAGACGATGAAGTTGTCGACATCGTTCGTCAAGAAACAGTGTTTGGCGCTGAGAACCCATTCGCCTCCGATCAGGGTGCCGCCGCAGTTAAATGAACCGTTCTGGAAGATCTGCACCTGCCCCCTGAGTTTACCCGCGATGTCCCCGCCGATGATTGCCGACGCGGGGGCGGGTGAGACCGCGAGTGCGGCACCCAGAAGGGCGAGAACTGCCATTATCCGAGACAGTAAGCTGATTTTTCCGGGTCTCTTTATCCATCTCACAGCAGGGCCTTCCTCTGGGTTTGTTGGGTTCAGGCCGCGCGGGCGATGCATATGCGCGCGGTGAGCCGGGGGCCGGCCTCGTAGAACATGTACGCGACACCGTCCTCGGAGCCGAACGAGGGCGCGGCCACTCGCCCTTGGTCCGAGGCGATGGGCGAGTGGAAAACGCCGAGGTGGGTTTCCTTGTTGAAGGTGTTGCCGACCTCGGTGAGATACATCCGTCCGTCGTTTCCGTGGTAGGCGACGTACGTCGTGCCGTTGCGCTTGACCAGGCTCGGGCCAGAGATGTCGGTGACGCCGTCCGGCTCGGGGTTGACCAGCGGAGTCGGGCTGAACCGCCAGTTGTCCCAGCCGTTGGGCGACCACCCGTAGAAGATCCGCCGCCCGTCCCGTACGCCCATGAAGACCATGACGTACTTGTTGTTCCGCCCCGGCAGGGCGTGTTCGAAGACGCGCGCGTACGACGTCTCCGAAGTGCCGGGCACCAGGCGGGTGCTGAGAATCGGTGTCTCGTCGGTGAAGTGGAGGCCGTCGGTGGAGCGGGCCACGCGGGTGACGGTGTTCTCGCCGTGGAAGTAACAGAAGAACTGCCGGGTGGCCGCGTCCCAGGTCACGTGCGGGGAGGAGACATGGCTGACGGTGGTGGTCGGCAAGATGTTGTCGATGAGCGGGTTGCCCTCGTACTGGGTGAAGGGCCCGTCGAGGGCGTCGGCGAATGCAACGCGGATGCCGCCCGGGTTCTCATGCGGCGCGTAGTACAGGTAGTAGCGGGACCTCGCCCCGCTGATCTTGTCGTACACCCCGCGGATGCAGGGGAAGATGACCTCCCCTGTGGGCCTCAACGGCCCCACCAGCGCGTCGCGCACATAGCGGTACGTCGGCATCCCGGCAGGCCCCGCCGCCAGCGCCGGTCCCGCACCGACGAGCACGCCGCTCGCGCCCACGGTGATACCGGCCGCTGTGGCCGCAGTGGCGCGCAGCACGCTCCGCCGCCCCACATGTGACTGCCTGTTGCGATGAAAGCCTTCCATGGCACCCTTCTTCGCGTGTAGACCGGGCCTGACAGCACGAAGGTACGGGCCGTGCCGAGGGCCGAGTCGCCTCTCCGTGCCAGAGGACTTGACCCAGAGCGACTCACCGGCTGAACCGACGCCCATTCAGGCCCATCAAGAGGAAGTGAAGTGAAGTGCCCACGACCAAAGGGGGATCGTCATGAGCGTCGTGCTGTCCACCGCATCCGTGCCCGCCAGAGAACGGCTGGCCTATTGGCATGAGGCGATCAGCCAGACCTACGACCAGCTGGCTTCTGTCCGGCTGGAAGTCTCGACGCCCACCGACGTGCCTTACCAGGGCACTCTCGTCGCCGACCACATCGGTTCCGTGCGTCTGGCCACGACGGACTCCGACCCCTTACAGGTCCGCCAGACCACACGAGGGGCCTCCGGGGCGGACGACGACTACATCAGCGTGTGCTTACAGGACTGCGGTCACCTGGTGATCGATCAGAACGGCAGCCAGGCGCTGTTGCAGCCGGGCGCCCTCACCCTCTTCGACACCAACCGCCCCTACACGGTCACCTACCCCGCCGCCTTCCGCATGCACGTCGTCCAGATACCGCGGTGGATGGTGGGCGTCCGCGAGGCCGACCTGCGTGGCCTCACCACAGCCCCCGTCCGCGCCGATACCGAAACCGCCGCACTGGTCATCCCGTTCCTCTCTCAGCTGGCCGCCAAGGCGGGAAGCCACCCGCCCCACCTCGGCGACCTGCTCGCCCGCAACGCCGCCGACCTGCTGGCCACCCTCATCGCCGAACGACTGGACCGCAGGGTTCCCGACACCGGCACCGACGCCGCCACCACCGCACTGCGGCTGCGCGTCAAAGCCTTCATCGACCGCCACCTCGCCGACCCGGGCCTCTCCCCACAGACCATCGCCGACGCGCACCACATCTCGGTGCGCTACGTCCACCGGCTCTTCCAGACAGAGGACACCACCGTCAGCCGCTGGATCCAGCACCGCCGGCTGGAAGCCTGCCGCTGCGAACTCAGCCGCACCGGCCGAAGCATCCCAGCGGTGACGGCCATCGCACACCGTTTCGGCTTCACCAGCCCCTCCCACTTCAGCCGCGCCTTCCGCGCCGCCTACGGCATGTCACCCCGCGAATGGCGCACCACCGCCCACCACAGCTCGACCTTGTGATCAACAAGATCTGCGCTCATTCGGCCTTGGGGACCAACGGGACAGCCAGTAACGCTAGCCTCGCGCTTTCACGAGGTGGGGTGTCCGAGGCTTGATCAAATAAGCGGAGAGTGCTCCTAACCTGCGACGATGGGACTTGTCTAGGGTCCTGTTGGCTGCACGGAAAGAAGCACTCTCCAAGTGAAGAAGCGTATCGGGTCGTACCCGCGTGTCCGCATCGAGGGCGGCGGCCGCGCGGTGGTCTCGCAGGCCGGGGGCGTGCTGCTGGTCGAGACCGTCCGCAGGGCCGGCGTGGACACCGCGATATCAGCGGCGCTGACGCCGTGGCGGAAGGCTCGGGCGGTGCACGATCCGGGCAAGATCCTGCTGGACGTGGCCCTGGCGGTCGCGCTGGGCGGGGACTGCCTTGCGGATGTCGGCATGCTGCGGGCCGAGCCGGCCGTGTTCGGGCCGGTGGCCTCCGATCCGACGGTCTCCCGCCTCATCGACACCCTCGCAGCCTCCGGGGAGAAGGCCTGCGGGCCATCCGTGCCGAGCGGGCTGAAGTGCGCCAACGGGCCTATGCCATGCGGATGGGGCGCCCCCTGATCTCCGCAATGCGGTCCAGGAGCAACGTTGCCAGGCGATCACGAGCTCGGGATACCTCGCTTAATGCAGAGTCGAGATCAGTGCGGTCATCCTCTTGCAGCTGGGATCCTTTGATTACGAGGCCTCGTATGAGACGGGTTGCTGCTTCCAAAACATCGAGGACCAGCACGAAGCGCTCTCGTGTCTCATGGTCAAAGTAGCTGCGCGGACGGCGACGTTCCGTGCTCGGACGGCCTGGCGCGACTCCCTGGTCGGGGGTTGCGGTCGGCAGCCGTGGTGGCGCTGGCTGCACACGTTCGACGCGGAGTGGCGGGACATCCCCGGTCGGACCGCTGAAAGCATTGATCTGATGGACGTATACGTCACTACGGATTCCTGCGTCGATGGCAGCTGAGGCAGCCTCTCGACGCCCATGAACTACTTGCTCAAACCGCTCAAAGTCCACGGAACGACCGAGTTCGAGTTCTTGTGCTATGTCTTGCAGGGCCGTGTGCCACGCACGCACCGTTGTACGCAGATCAATCAGGCGCTGAACCTCCACATCATCAGACGTCCGACGATCGGTCGCGTACTGCTGCTCGGCATTACGCTTCTGCAGCTTGAGCGGCCCAAAAATACCTGCCACTCCCGTGACGAGGGCTCCGGCCACGGCTCCCACTAACCCGTATAGGGCATTTCCATCCACCATGTCAGCACTTTGCCCTACAAGCGGATCGCTGTCACCCACACCGCCGCCCACCTCTACGCATGGTGACACTCAGCAAACTTCACCGACGAATACGCGACACCTCAACATGCGAGCCCACCAGTCCCGAGGCCGACCTCGGTCTGCCGGTCCGAGCCGAGGCCGCCACCGAGATCATGGGCCGCCAGGCCGCACCTTTGCTGTACGGGACGGGGGAAATGCTGACGTCTACCGCCAAGCAGTGGCTTCGCGACGGCATTCCCGATGATCTGTTCGCCGACGTTGGCCGCCCCGTCCTCCAGGACGCAAGGCACGGTAAGACCGGCCGGGCGCCCTCCCGGGTGTCAGCGGCTCGTACGACACTGGAAGCATGGTCGGCCATCCGCGTGTCCTTTGCCGGTCTGCCGGGGCGTGTATGCCGGTGTGCCCACATGGGGAGGCACGGTGATCAACCACGATGAGGCGGCGGCTGTCCGACCGTTGACACTGGCTTGGGTGAGCCGGCACCTGGAGGTCAGCGAACCGATCGTCAGGACCGAGGCGCTGCCCGGCGGCATCACTGCCGAAATGCGGAGGCTGACCGTCGGCACGCGGGACTCAGACACCCGTGACCTGGTGCTGCGGACCTTCGTCAACGTGGAGCACGCCGAGGACTGGCTGAACAGGGAGGCCGGCGCCCTGACCCGACTGACGCGGCAGGCCTCACACGCTCTGTCCCGAATTCTGCCCGGGGTTCCCATGCTGGTGGTGGGGCGGCGTACCGGGACGGCGCGGTCGGGCCTCCCTCTCCCCGGGATCTGCCGGGCGCACTCGGCTGCTGCTGTTGGAAGACGGCGAAGCAGACGCGGTTCTCGGGAGAGCGCACGCAGCTCGCCGGATATGCCGTGCGGCCCGCCCACGCTGAAGGCGCAGCGTGATTGCGGCGCAATCAGATTCGGGGTGGTGAGCACAGAAAATGTACGGCAGGCCGAGGGCGGCCAGCTCCGTCTTCAAGCAGATCTGACACGAGGCTGGCATGAGGCTCTGGGCGCGGTGCATTGAGCCGGTCGGTCAAACTGCGGTTGCACCGCTCGGCCTTGACATTGGTCTGTGGCGGGGGAGGGGCCCTGCTGTACCGGCCCGACGACTGCCTCCGCGCGCCACATGTCGGCCGAGCACCGTAAGCACCTCACCCTCCTGCTTATGCGGAGCTAAGCGATCCGTTGAGGTCTTAACCCGGTTTACGGCCTCAACGCAAAAAGGCCCGCCGCCTGCGGGGGATGCCGCAGGGACGGGCCTTCGTGTGGTGTCGGAGTCAGGGTTTGCGGGTGGCCTTCTCGTACGCGGTGATGATGTCGGCGATGGAGGCCGGGTCGATAGTCGTGCCGACCCAGGCGCCGGCCTCGGTCCACAGCTGCACCGCGCTGGTGTCGCTGCGGCTGACGGCGACATACGCGCCGTACCGGTCGAACGTGAACTCCGGCCCCTCCGCCTGCTCAGTGGTGCGCAGGGGCGCCGTGGCGAGAACGTCGAGGGTGTCGACGTGCAGCTGCCTCCCGGTGGTGCTGTGAGGCAGGGTCAGGGTTCCGGAGACCCGTAACAGGTCGCCCGGCTCCAGCTCGTTGAGCAGCGCGTCCACGATGCGGGGATCGACAGCCGCGCAGGGCAGGACCAGCTCATCCTCGGTTTCGGCACTGGGGGAGTGGATGATCCGGAATACGGCGGTGACGCCGGTGGTGTCGCCGGGTGCGGGGCCGGGCTCACTTTCCAGGTAGCCGTCGATGCTCAGGGGGACGGCGTCCATCAGCTCGCCTCCCCCATCTCCGTGGTGCGCTGGGCGGCGGCGTAGGCGTCCAGCACCGCACGGGCGGGCAGGCCGCGATCGGCGACCTGGTGGCCGTTGGCGCGGGCCCACGTGCGGATGGCGGCGAGCTCCTCCTTGGTTCGCCGCCTGGCGGCCGGGGCTGGGGCGGCCGGGACCGGGGCGGCGGGCTTGCCGCTCTTCGCCTCCCGCAGCGCCTGCCTGGCGCGGGCCAGCTCGCTCTCCAGCTTGCCGACCCTGGCTTCGGCGTCGGCAACGGCGTGTTCGCTCTCACGGCGATTGGCGAGTTCGGCCAGCGCCGTACGCGCCCGGGCGGCCAGCGCCTGGACGCCCTTGGTGTTGTGCTGCTCGCCCCAGGTGAGCAGTGCCTCGATCCCCGGGTCGGCCGCGGGGCGGTCGGCGTCGCCGGTGTCCGCCTCGCTGCCGGGCCCGTGGTCGGCCGCCTGCGAGACGTCTGTGGCGGCGCTGGCGGCGTCGGCAGCCGGGGCGGCGGCAGGGGGCGGACCGACGTGCCTGAGGGCGTCGGCGAGTTGGTCCTCAGAGAGTCCGAGAGTGCTGCGGACGTGCTCGGGGGCGGCACCGTTGCTGAGCATGGAGGCGGCAACGGCGGTGTAGGCGTTGGGGGCTTCGGTGGGCATTGTGTCTCCGGTCGTGGCGGTGTCGGGGGCGGGGAGTAGAGGGAGCAGGGCGGTGACGGTGCCTTCGTCGGTGGGCACCCCGAGGGCACCCAGGAGCTCGCTCAGGTCCTCCTTGTCGCGGGCGTTGCGTGCGGTGACGCGGCTCGCGGCGGCGAGCTCCTGTTCCGGGCTGGGGTTGAGCGCGAGCGATTCGGCTTCGAGGGCCTGCTGCCAGTCGTTGAACACCGGGCCCTCCTATGCGGACCGCTGAGCGAGGTCGAGTTCGAGCAGGTGCCGGTTGTGGGCCTGCCGATGCGGGGTGAGGGGTTCGCGCCACGGCTCGTAAGGCGTCGGCCTGGTCGGGATCAGCTCCGGCTCCAGGCGGGCGAGCGTCTTCTCCCGTTCGGTCGGCGCTGTGGTGGCCTGGGGCAGCGGAGGGCGTGGGCGCTGGCGGGCGTCCTGGTCTCGCTGGGCGATGACGCCGACCCAGTCGGGGCCGAGCCGGTTGGCCAGACGGCGGCGCAGCTGTCCGCGCTGGCGGGTCGTGGTGGCCGCCCACACGCCGACGCGGGTGAGGTCGGGGTGGGCCAGCGCCCATTTCAGGCAGTCGGTCACGATCGGGCAGCCGGAGCAGGCGAGTTTCGCCTTGGCGATGTCCTGCTCCGCGGCCCGTGTGCTGGTCTGCTCGTGGGAGAACCACCGGGGATGGGTCTGGCAGGCGGTCGGCGTGTCCGTGAAGGGAAAGGGGATACGGGGGTCGGCCTCGGTGGGGCCCGGGGTGTTGGGAATGCCGGTACGGCTCATGGAGGGCTCCTCCTGAGAAGTGATCGAGGGGTCCGCCGCCGGGCGGCCTGATGCCCTGCGCGGGGCGGGGCCAGGTCAGGCCTGGCTGTCGTCGCGCTTGTGCGCTTCGGAGACGAAGCTGACCTCGCCGGGATTCACTGCGTTCCAGAGCTCCGCGCACGTCTTGTGCACAGGCCCGGCAGCGTGGGAGCACGGCGGAGTGAGGTTGGTGCACAGCACGCACAGTTCGTCCCAGCGGAAGTGGAGGCTGGCACGCCAGTCCAGGAGCACCGGCTGGGTAGCCGGTACTCCTGGAGTGGGCTTCGCTCGGCGGCCCGTCATGGCTTCGGCGGACGAAGGTGGGGGAGCTGGAGCAGGACCTGGCCGGCGAGGTCCTGCGTCGGCCGCCACGGTCCGACCGCACCATCAGCCGGCACGGGGAGCGCGAGCTCCTGGACGTCAGCAAGGACCAGGTGGTGAGCGCCGCGCTGCGCCCAGGGGCTGCACAGCTCGGGTCCGTCGTCCTGGTGGCAGCCGGTGATGCGGGCAACCCCGATGACCGCACCGAGGTGCAGCTGGCGGTCACGGATCGCGCGGGCGACCAGCGGGTCGCGCAACACGGCGGATTCCATCTTCTTCCCGGCGTGCAGAAGGACCCAGCCTCGCCAGCTCCAGGGCTTGGGCCTGTTCTCCACGTCCTTCCCGGCGAGGATGCAGGTGGCCCACGGCTGCCGGACGGTGATGCCCCGGATCCAGTCCGGTGGGTCGGGGATCTCCTTCACGCGGCCCTCCCCAGCGCGGAGACGTGCGTGCCGGGCCGTCCGGCACGGCGGCCGTTGACGGTCACCGCCTCCAGGTCCTCCAGTTCCGCCCAGCCGTAGTTGCCGGTGTGCTTGGTCCGGTACATGGATACGTCCGCGCCACGGAGCAGGGTCGCCAGGGCGCTGGTGCCGAGGTAGTCCGGGGCGGCGGTTCCGACGGACGCGGCGACCGCAATGGGCCCGGCGTCGGTGAGGACCGGTTCGCGCAGCGCATCCATGAGCTGGCCCAGGCGCTGTTCCATCGCCTCTTCGTTGTCGCGGTTGTCGACTCGGGCAGCCACGGCGAACTCGTCACCTCCCAGGCGCCCGACAACCCCGTGAGGCCCGGCCCACAGGGCCAAGCGCTCGCCCGTCGCGGCGAGTGCCATGTCTCCGGCCGCGTGGCCGTGTGCATCGTTCAGACCCTTGAAGTCGTCCACGTCGACCAGGCAGACGATGGAGTCATGCGGGTGCCGGTGGAGCAGGCGCTGGGCGCGGCGCTCGAATGCTGCGCGGCGCTGGGCTCCGGTGAGCGGGTCGCGGCGCTCCTGGGCGAGTCGCCGGTGCAGGGTGAGGGCGTGCACGGTCCAGCCGGCGAGCGGGACCGCGAGTGTGGTGAGGAGGAAAGCGCGTTGCCCTAAGCGGGCCTGTACGCACACGTTGGAGGACATACTGAGGTTTCCCTCTCGTCTCGTACGGGATGGGCAGGCCCGGGGCGGCCGACGTGGTTACCAGGCCGATGGCGGCCGTCCCGGGGCGTAGTTGCAGCGCGAAGTCGTCGTTGTCGGCGCGGGTCCAGGCGCACGTGGCCGCGTGCGGCCCGTTCGCTGGGGAACTCGGCCAGCGCCCAGGCGCTGGCGCGGGCGGTGCGGCTGCAGCCCTGGGCACCGCCCCGGCCTCCGATACAGCCGGGGCGGCACGCGGGGCCGTCAGTCCTCCAGGGCGGCGGGTTCGTCGTCGTAGTCGTAGAAGTGGCTGTCGGCATCGGTGACTGCAGACA
>NZ_JBQQBW010000159.1:0-12445 GCF_052245415.1 Streptomyces sp. 8N706
AGCGCGAGACCACGGTGCTGTGGGACCGGGCGACCGGCAAGCCCGTACACAACGCCATCGTGTGGCAGGACACCCGGACCTCGGCCCTCTGCAACGAACTCGGCGGTACGGACGGGCAGGACCGGTTCCGTGACGCGACAGGGCTCCCGCTCGCCAGCTACTTCTCGGGGCCCAAGGCCGCGTGGCTGCTCGACAACGTCCCCGGTCTGCGCCGCCGCGCCGAGAACGACGAGATCGCTTTCGGAACGATCGACTCCTGGCTCATCTGGAACCTCACGGGCGGCACCGACGGCGGAGTCCACGTCACCGATGTGACCAATGCCGGCCGCACCATGCTGATGAACCTGGAGACACTCCAGTGGGACCCGGCGATCCTCAGGGCGATGAACGTGCCCGAGACGATCCTTCCGGAGATCCGCTCCTCGGCCGAGGTGTACGGCAGCGCCGTGGGCCAACTGGCCGGTGTCCCGGTGGCCTCGGCGCTCGGCGACCAGCAGGCGGCCGTGTTCGGCCAGACGTGCTACGGCGTCGGGGAGGCCAAGAACACCTACGGCACCGGCAGCTTCCTGCTGCTGAACACCGGTGACCGCCCGGTGCCGTCGAAGAACGGACTGCTGACGACCATGGGCTACCAGCTCGGCGGCGAGCGGCCGGTGTACTGCCTCGAAGGCGCGATCGCCATCACCGGTGCCCTCGTGCAGTGGTTCCGCGACCAGCTCGGCATCATCGACTCCGCCGATGAGATCGAGACCCTTGCGGCGAGCGTGGAGGACAACGGCGGCGCGTACATCGTGCCGGCCTTCTCCGGGCTGTTCGCCCCGTACTGGCGCTCGGACGCCCGCGGCGTGGTCACCGGTCTGACCCGGTACGTCACCAAGGCCCACCTGGCGCGGGCCGTGCTGGAGGCGACGAGCTGGCAGACCCGTGAGGTCGTGGACGCGATGTACCAGGACTCCGGTGTCCGGATCACCACACTCAAGGTCGACGGAGGAATGACCGCCAACGGCCTGCTGATGCAGCATCAGGCCGATGTACTGGGCGTGCCCGTGATTCGCCCGAAGATCTCCGAGACCACGTGTCTGGGAGCGGCGTACGCGGCCGGCCTGGCGACCGGCGTCTGGCAGGACCTCGACGAGCTGACGACGCACTGGCAGCGCGACGAGGAGTGGCACCCGCGGATGGAAGCGCAGGTGCGGGACCGCGAGTACCGCAACTGGCGGAAGGCGGTGGAGCGCAGCTTCAGCTGGCTGGAGGAGGACGAGCTGTAAGGGCCCCGCTCCTTGAGGGGCCCTTGAGAGCCCCAGCGCGGAGTCCATGACGCAGAGGCCGCGGCGCCGGCGCACCCGACGCCGCGGCCCGTACTCCGGACGGCGGAGTACGGGCCCGTGTGCGCGCCATGCGACCGTCAGGTGGCGGCGGGCTGCCGCTCGCGCGCCCCGATCTCCATGGCATGTTCGACGACGGAGATCAGTACCTCTTTGGCGGACTTCCGCTCCCGGGCGTCGCACAGCACCAGGGGCACCTCCGGGTCGAGGTCGAGGGCTTCGCGCACGGCGTCCGCCGGGTAGCGGTCGGCTCCTTCGAAGCAGTTGACGGCGACGGTGAAGGGAATCCGGCGCCGTTCGAAGTAGTCAACGGCGGCGAAGCAATCGGTCAGCCGACGGGTGTCGGCCAGGACGACCGCCCCGAGAGCCCCCTGCGCCAGCTCGTCCCACATGAACCAGAACCGGTGCTGTCCGGGTGTGCCGAAGAGATACAGGACCAGGTCCTCGCGCAGGGAGATCCGGCCGAAGTCCATGGCGACGGTGGTGGTGCGCTTGGCCTCCACCCCCTCGGTGGAGTCGACGGGCCGGCCCGCCTCCGTCAGCAGCTCCTCGGTGCGCAAGGGTCTGATCTCGCTCACCGCTCCGACCAGGGTCGTCTTGCCGACCCCGAAGCCGCCCGCCACAAGGATCTTGAGCGTCACCGGATCGACAGAAGGCGTGCGGCGTCGCTCAGAGCGCCCGAAGACCATGGATCTCTTCTCCCGGGTGTGCCGTTATGCAGGACAGAGGCATCCCCCTGGTCCCAGGCGGGTCAGCAGATGGTCAGCCTGAGCAAGAGAAGCGTACAACGTAGTCACCGGGCAACTGCAATGCGTCATGGGATCGTTGTCCGAGGACCGGGCGGTGCCCGTGGCGACGACGCCGAGCCGTCCGCCGTATCCGTCCCCTTGCCGCGATCTGCGCAACAGGCCCCCTTCGACGTGAGGAAAACGCACGTCAGTCCCGTAATCCGCTGTGGGCGCAGCCCGGCGAGCCGAGCCGGCGGCCGCCCGCGCAGTGAGTGGAACAAGAGGACATACGAGGAGCCAGCATGCGCGCTGTCCGTGTCGCCGAGTTCGGTCCACCCGAGGTCATGCGGGTGGAGTACGTGGCCGACCCCGAGCCCGGCCACGGTGAAGTGCTCGTCGATGTCGCCGTGGCCGGTGTCCAGTTCGTGGAGACCCTGGTGCGGGCGGGGAAGTCGGCCGCTGTCCCACGGCCGTACACCCCGGGCCGGGACGTCGCCGGAGTGGTGAGCGCGGTGGGCCCCGGCGTGGACCCGGCGCTCATCGGCAGACGGGTGTCCGGCCAGACGAGGAACTCCGGGGCGTACGCGGAACGGGCCGTGCTGGCCCGCAGCGCCCTGCACCTCCTGCCCGACAACGTGTCGCTGGAGGACGCCGTATGCCTTCTGGGGCAGGGCCTCACCGCGGCGGGGCTCATCGAGATCGCCCGGGTCCGCGAGGACGAGACCGTACTGGTGGAAGCGGCCGCGGGCGGGGTGGGCAGTCTGCTGTTGCAGCTGGCCAAAGTGGCCCGGGCGAAGGTGATCGGGGCGGCCGGGGGCGAGCACAAGCTGGAGCTGATACGGAAGCTGGGCGCCGACGCCGCAGTGGACTACAGCGCGCCCGGATGGGCGGACGAGGTGCGCGAGGCCGCGGGCGGTCGCGGTGTGAACGTCGTCTTCGACTCCGTCGGCGGCGACGTGGGCCGGCAGGCGGTGGACACGCTCGCGCCGGGCGGACGGTTCGTCATCTACGGCATAGCCTCCGGCAGCGGCACGGAGATCCCGGGAGGGCTGCTCTTCGGCCGCGGGCTGACGGTCATCGGCTACGGCGGGGCCAACCCCGGCGTCGACCCCTCGCGCTTTCACAGCCTGCAGGCGGGAGCCCTGGCGGAGGCCGCGATCGGCCGCCTGCGCCCGGTGGTCGGAGGGCGCTTCCCACTGGAGATGGCCGCTGATGCCCACGCCGCGCTGGCGGGGCGCGACACGGTCGGCAAGGTGCTGCTCATCCCCTGAATGCCGCTGCGGCGCCCGGCCGTTGTGGCCATCTGCGTGGCCGGGATTCGGTTCCTGATTGGTCCACACCTTGACTGGTACAGACCAATCTGCTGGAGTGTTCTCCACCCCGGGACGGGCCCGCAGGAGCCGGCCCGTCCCGGTTCCACGCTCCTGCACGGACCAACGACCTGACCGGTCGACGTTCCTGTGCGGCCCCCACCGCATAAAGGAGAGATCACGTGTCGAGACAGCGCATGAGGACATCGCTCACCGCCGCGGTATTCGCCGCGGCACTCTCGGTGGCGGCACCGGCCGCCACGGCCTCCGCGTCGGCCTCGTCGGCGTCCAGCTGTGCGTACACGGTATGGACCGCCGGCAAGCCGTACGTCACCGGCGACATCGTGCAGTACACCGACGGCAACTTCTACCGCGCCGAGCACGACAACCCGGGCTACGACCCGGTCATCAGCACCTGGTACTGGGAGCCCTACGACTGTGGCGGCTCGACGCCCGGCGAGTCGAACTTCGTGGTCAGTGAGGCGCAGTTCAACCAGATGTTCCCGAACCGGAACTCCTTCTACACCTACAACGGCCTCAAGGCGGCCCTCAGCGCCTACCCCGGTTTCGCCACCACGGGCAGCGACACGGTCAAGAAGCAGGAGGCCGCCGCCTTCCTGGCCAACGTCAGCCACGAGACCGGCGGCCTGGTCCACATCGTGGAGCAGAACACCTCGAACTACCCGCACTACTGCGACGCGTCACGGCCGTACGGCTGTCCGGCCGGCCAGGCCGCGTACTACGGCCGGGGCCCGATTCAGCTGAGCTGGAACTTCAACTACAAGGCGGCGGGCGACGCCCTCGGCATCGATCTGCTCAACAACCCGTATCGGGTGCAGAACGACGCCGCGGTGGCCTGGAAGACCGGCCTCTGGTACTGGAACACCCAGATCGGCCCCGGCAGGATGACACCGCACACCGCGATGGTCGAGAGCCGAGGTTTCGGCGAGACGATCCGCAGCATCAACGGAAGCCTGGAGTGCGACGGGAAGAACCCCGCCCAGGTGCAGAGCCGTATCGACGCCTACCAGAGGTTCGTCGGGATACTCGGCACGACGGCGGGATCCAATCTCAGCTGCTGATCCGTGGGGGCCGGGCGCAGGGCGGACACCGTCATGCGCCGGGCCCCGCGGCGACTCGGCCGGCCGCCGGATGGGCGTGTTCGACGGTCCTGATCGGCTACGCCGTCCGGGGAGCGGCTGCCTCCTCCGCCCTGTGCGCGGCGTCCGGCGAGTCACTGGGCGTCGGCGGCCGGACCGTCCGGTTCGACCGGGAGGACAACCGGCCGGCGGCCGCCAGGGGCGGGGACTTCGCGTACGGCCACCTCAAGGGCCAGTGTGCCGACGACGAGTACGCCGCCGGCATCGCCTGGACCGGGCGTGTGGGATCGTCGAGAGCTCCTGACGCCCTGCTGTGCCGGAAGCTGCGCTGAGTGATAGCAGTAGCAGTGGGCAGGGGAGGAGCAGGGCGGGTCTCCTGAGCGAGGAGGGACGGACACCCGGACTCGGGGCGGCCGGAAGGCCGCGCGCCGGGCAGTCGTCCGGCGCACACCCGGCATACGGAGAAGCGGCGTCGCGGACGTGAGGTGACGAGCATGGACATCAGCGTGGTGGTCGCGGCCCGGGAGGACGACCGTCCCCCGGACGAGGCCGTACGCGTCGCCGTACTGGCCGACCGGCTCGGTTACGGCGAGCTGTGGATCGGCGAGGGCCCCACCTGGGACGCCTTCGCGCTCACCACGGCGATCGGGCTCTCCACCGCACAGGCCACGATGACGGCGGGACCCGTGCCCGTGTCCGTCCGCGACCCGGCCACCATCGCCCGCGGGGCCGCGACCGCCGCCACCCTCACCGGCCGCCCCGTCGGGGTGGCCCTCGGCACGTCCAGTCCCCGCGTGGTCCAGGGAGTGCACGGACGGTCGCGTGCCAGGGCGGCCGCCGCACTCCACGAATCCGCCAGGGCCGTACGGGCGCTCATGGGCGGCGACGGTTCCGGGCCGGGCGGAGAAGTCGTACCCGGCAGCGGGTTCCGTCGCCGGCTGGACCCTCCCGGCGGTCCGCTGACCGTCGCGGCCTTCGGGCCACGCGCCATCGCCGTCGCGGCGCAGTACGCCGACCGGATGGTCCTCGACCTCGTCACGCCCCAGCAGGTCGGCCGCGCCCGCGCGGAACTGGACGCGGCGGCGCGGTCGGTCGGCCGTACACCGCCCCGGCTGGCCGCCTGGCTCCCCGTCTGCGTCGACCCCGCCCCGGAGTCCCGCACCCAGATCCTGCGCAGCATCACCGGATACCTCACCGTGCCCGGCTACGGAGACATGTTCACCGCCGCCGGATTCGGACCGGCCGTGGAGGGGGCCCGGTCGGGCGCCGGCCCCGACGAACTGCTCCGGGCGCTGCCGCCGGAAGCCGCGCGCACGGTCGGCCTGGTCGGCGACGTGGACGCCGTACGCGCCCGGCTGGAGGACTACGCCGCCGCGGGACTCGACGAGGCCGCCCTGGTGCCCGCGCCCGCCGGTGACCCGAACGCCGAACACACCCTGACCGCCCTGGCACCGCGGTCCTGACCGCCGGCCCGCCGCCCGGAGCGGCGGGCCGGCCACCGGCCCTCAGAGCGCCCGGAGACCGCTGATCACCTCGCGCAGGATGCTCTCGTCCGGGAGTTCGGCGGGAGGTACGGGCCGGGAGACGCGGACCAGGTCGGCGTCGATCAGGTCGCCGATGAACACCCGGACGACCCCGACCGGCAGATCGAGCCCGGCCGCGAGCTCCGCGACCGACTGCGGCTCCTCCCGGCAGAGGTCGACGATGTCCAGGTGTTCGGGGGACAGGGTGTGGTCGGCGAAGTCCGGTGCCGCGAAGCCGCCGGGCGACTCCGCACTGCTCTGGGCGACCACCACCGCGATGAGGTCCAGCTTGTCCCTGACCCCGCTGCGGGTACGGCCCCGGGTCATCGCATAGGGCCGGACGACCGGTCCCGCCGCGTCGTCGAACCATCGCGCCGGGTCGCGACCTTCACCGTTCATGAGACCCCCGTCTCCGCTCATGACGACCCCCGTCACCCTCCGGCGTACGGGCCTGACCTCGGCGCGCTGCGCAGATGCGCGCCGACACGCTTGACCATCAACGTCATCTCGTACGCGATCTGGCCGACGTCGGAATCCGCGGCGGCGAGGACGGCGAGGCAGCTTCCGTCACCCGCGGCGGTCACGAACAGGAACGCGTCGTCGAGTTCCACGACGGTCTGCCGGACCTTTCCCGCGTCGAAGTGCCGGCCCACGCCCTTGGCCAGGCTGTGGAAGCCGGAGGCGACGGCTGCCAGATGCTCGCCGTCCTCCCGGGTGAGGTCCTTCGACGAGCCCTTGGCCAGACCGTCACCGGAGAGCACCAGGGCCTTGCGGATACTGCCCACGCGCTCCACGAGTTCGTCGAGGAGCCAGTTGAGCTCGCCTGCCCCGCCGGTCGAACCATTGTGTGCCGTGGCGTTCGGTGCGGTCATCGGCCGTCTCCCTCGGATCTCGTTCCTGGTGCTGTGTCCCCGGCCGGCCCCGGGACCTCGCCGGTGTGTTCCCGGCCGCGCTGCCAGCCGCGCTGGAGAGAGGCCATACGGGACCTCACCTCCTCGGCGTCGCGCTCGGGTCCGAAGTCCGCGGACGTGCTGTCCCGCCCGTCCGGGTGGACGGGGTCGGTCTTCAGTTGCGGGGCGAGACTGGCCTGCCGTACCCGGCGCGGCAGCCCTCCACCGGACGGCGGGGCACTCTCCCGCGCTTCGGGACGCTCCGTCGCCTGCCGCGCTCCGGCGGCTCCCCGGGAGGCCCGTGCGTCGACATACCGGCCGTGGTCGGCGACCAGGACGGGCGAACGGCGGCGGGGCAGCGGCACCAGCCCGTCGGGACGGGGCTCCCCATGGCGGCCGGGAGGCGAGGAGAGACCGTCCTCACCGCTGTCGCGGGCCTGTTGGTGCTGCTCGCCCGCCGCCGGGGCGCCGGAGCGGCGCCCTCCTCCTCCGGTCCGGGGGTGCGCGGAGGATGCCGTGCGGAAGAGCAGCCGCTCGTCGTCGTCCTCGTCCAGGGATCCCAGCGGCGCCTCGAGCTCCACCGGGCCGTCGAGGACGGGTACCGCCCTCCTCGGCCCGGTCAGCGCCACCGGTATCTGAGCCAGCGACGCGAGCCTGCCGTCCTGGGCCGGCTCGTGCTCACTCGTCTCCTCGGCGGCGTCCGGGCCGCTGTCCGGCCCGCCTGCCTCGGGCTCGGTGAGCAGTGCGGCGGGGATGAAAACGACCGCGGTGGTACCGCCGTAGGGAGAGGTCTGCAGCGATACGCGGACGCCCTGGCGCCGGGCGAGCCGGCTGACCACGAACAGGCCGAGCCGGTCGGTGTCCGAGAGCTCGAACTCCGGCGTCTCGGCGAGCCGGAGGTTGGCATCCAGCAGCGCGTCGGGGGTCATCCCCAGGCCGCGGTCGTGGATCTCCAGGGTGAAGCCGTTGGCGACGCGTTCGCCGAGCACCTGGACGGCGGTGTGCGGGGGCGAGAAGACCGTGGCGTTCTCGAGGAGTTCCGCGACGAGATGGGTGAGGTCGGCCACGGCGGGCCCGATGACGGCGAGCCGCGGCAGTCGGCGCACCTCCACCCGCTCGTAGTCCTCCACCTCGGCAACGGCCGCGCGCACCACATCCATCAGCTGGACCGGCCTGCGCCACTGCCGGGAGGGGGCCGCCCCGGAGAGGATGACCAGGCCCTCGGCGTGCCGGCGCATACGGGTGGTGAGGTGGTCGAGACGGAACAGGTCGGCGAGCTCTTCGGTGTCCTCGGTACGCCGTTCCATCGTGTCGAGGAGGTTCAGCTGACGGTGCAGCAGAACCTGGCTGCGCCGGGCCAGGTTGACGAAGACCTCGGACACTCCGCGCCGGAGCTCCGCCTGTTTGACGGCGGCCTCGACAGCGGCCCGCTGAAGGGTGTTGAGGGCGCGTCCGACCTGGCCCGTCTCGTCCTGGCCGTACTCCAGCCGGGGCGCCTCGGTCTCCACGTCCACCTGCTCGCCCGCGGCGAGACGGCGCATCACACTGGGCAGCCGGATACCGGAGACCTCGTGTGCTTCCTTGCGCAGCCGCGTCAGATCGCGGATCAGGCCCCGGGCGATGCGGACGGAGACGATGAGCGAGACGAGCACGGCGGCGAAGCCGAGAACGCCCGCGACACCGGCCTTGATGAGAACGCCGACGGCGACGGGTCCGACTCGTTCCTGATAGCGGTTGACCGCGCGGGTGCCCATCCGGTCGAGGTCGTCCAGAACCGTACCCGCCGCCGCTTGCCAGCGCTCGGCGTTGATGGTGTCCAGGGCGTCCTGGGGACCGGCGGCGATGACCCGCTCCTCGGCGGACCGCAGGTCGACGGTGTCGGGGCCGTTCCAGTACTTCTCGAATGCGGCGTTCTCCTCCGCGGGGAGCACCGGAAGGCTCAGGGAGTACAGGAGCTTGCGGTCGGCGACCTGGTCGGAGAAGGTCCGTAGGTCGCGCAGGGTCATATCGTCCGCGGCGAGGGCGGAGGCGAGCAGGGCGTCCTCGCGGGAGAGGGCCTCGCGGGCGCGGGTGATCCCCACCAGCGCGCGGCCCTGCTTGTCCATCTCGACGTCCTCGAGGGCGTGCAGGGCGCTCATGAAGTCGTAGCAGGGGTCGATCATGGCGTTGTACGCGGCGAAGGCGTAGCTGCGGGTGACCGTGCCCTCCTCGACCTTGCCGCGCAGTGTTTCGAGGCCCTCGAGCCCGTCGAGGAGCGCGGTCAGCTGGGCGCCGGCCCGGGCGTCGTCGAGTACGCCCTCGGCCGCGGCGTTGGTCCGCAGCCGCTCCACGACGTCGTCAGTGGCGCGCTCCTGGCGGTGCAGCCGGACCAGCCCGTCCGAACTGCGGGGGTCGGCGAGGTAGATGAGGGTCTGCCGGCGCTCCTCCTGGAGAACCTGGACGGTGTCCTCGGTGGGATAGCCCACCTTGTCCACGACCTGGGCGATATCGAGGAGTTGTTGCGCCTCACGGCCGGTGATCACTGTGGCGAAGGCCCAGATGGAGGTGAGGGACACCAGCGGCACCAGAAGGAGCCCCACGATCTTCCTGCGGATGGACTTCCCGCGAAAGCGCATGGCCTCCCCTACGTCAACCCCGGTGCCCGGGGTGGTGTTTCGTCAATAAACGGCGCGAGCCTACTACTGGACGGTGACAACTCGAAGACCTGTCCGGGGGCCCACGGCGGATGCGGAGGCATATCGTCCGCAGTTGTCCGGGCGATTCCCGGGCAGCGCGGCGCTGGTTGTGGCCCATGCCACCCATCGGAACGCCACCGTTCCACCCGGTATCGGCCGAAGAAATTTGGCTGGAAAGCCCCGCCTCCCGGGAACCTCCCGCCACCGATGTTCGTGATTCCGACTGACGGTGAAGAGGGGAAGAGAGGGAAGAGGGTTGAACCGGACGGGGATGCGGGGGAATTCCCTTGAACGTCCCGCTTTTGGGATCAGCGCAAGCCGGGCAGGCGACCATCGAGCCGGGTACCTCGCACCCGCCGTCGACCAGTCCGCCACGCGAGGGGGAGTGAAGGTCAGATGGACACCGAACGACGTCACCGGGCGTCCGCGCCCGCCGAACCACTGGGTGGGGCAGGGTATGTCGACTTCCCCACCGACGACGGACCCGACGACGGCCATCGGCATCTGTGGACCGTGGAGCCCGCGGTCAGACCCCGGCTGCCCGACCCGGTCCGTACCGCGGCGGTGCGGGCAGTGATCATTGTGTCCGTCACCCTGATCCAGGCCATGGTCGCGTTCCTGTGCACCATGGCGGGCTCATGGTTCGCTTTCCCCGCCGTGCTGAGCACGGTGGCCGCCACCGTGGTCGCCACCTGGAGCGTCCTCGACGTCTGGGTGACCCGGCAGGTGTGGAACCAGCGGCATGGCGTCATCTCCGTGCCGAGCAGTACGGCGCGTGCGTTGCGACGCGAGCGCCGGCGCGCCCGGCGGGAGGCCCGTGCCGTATCCCGCGCGCGGCCAGGCCAGGCCCGCGCGCGGCTGGCCGAACGGCGCCGGCTGTCCCGGGCTTGATCACTTCCGTGGCTCTGTCCGTGAGCCAGGCGCCGGCCGGCGCCGCATCATCGGGTACGAAGCCGGTCGCCCGGTCGCACTGTTGCGCGTCGACCGCGGGGTGCGCAGGAGAGCGGCCGCCTCCCCGAGCGGCGACCGGCCGCGACAAACTGATCGAACATCAGCTCCGCCGACCGTTCGTACGGGCAGAGGGACCGTGACCGAGCGGCTGCGGGGCACCCACGGTGGGGGCGCCGGACATCTCACGGACGCGTCCGGTCACTCCACCGGGACCGTGGACGGACGCTTGAACATGCGGGTCGCGGTGATCTCCCCGTGCACCGTCTCCTCCCCGGCGGGCTGCTGCGGCAGACCGGGGCGCAGATGTTCCTCGACGCTGATGTACTTCAGCCCGGCCCGCAGATCCGCGTCATTGCGCAACCGGATGACCAGCGGGAACTCGGCGAGCGCCGTGGTGTCGAACAGGCCTGTGGTGTAGAGCAGCTGGACGCCCAGCGCATCGGCGACGGCCCGCTGGAGCTCCAGCAGATACGTGGCGTTGGCCCGCCCGATGGGATTGTCCAGGAACAGCGTGCCCGCGTGCCGGTGCTTGTCGCGCCCCCGGTCGTTGCTGCGCAGAGCCGCCATCGTGCAGTACAACGCGATGGCCGCGGTGAGCAGCTGCCCTCCGGAGAAGACATCGCCCATCTGTCCGACGGGGACGCGCTCGGCCCGCAGCACGGCGTCCGGCTTGAGGATCTCGACGGCGATGCCCCGTGGCTGCAGCGCCGCCGCGACCCCGCGCAGCAACAACGACATGCCGTCCCGGCGCAGGTCGGAGTTCTTCTTCACGGCGGCACGGGTCGCGTCGTCGATGACGTCGCCGAGCCGCTCGATGAGCGTGGAGTGGTCGGGGTCGTCGAAGCGGATCCGCAGGAACTCCTGGCCCGACCACTCCCCCAGGCCCTCCGGGAGCCGGGAGAGCCGCTGGGCGGAGCGGAGGGTGGCGAGCGAGGACTCGACCAGGCCGCGGAGCCGGTCGACGATACTGTCGCGATTGCGCTCCAGCTGCTCCAGCTCGTCGGTGAGGACCCGCAGCCGTGGGGCGAAGGCCTCCGCCCAGGCCGCCGCGTGCTCGGGCAGCGCGGCCGCGGGCAACTCCCTGATCTGCTGCCGGGCAGGGGTGCGGACCTGCTCGTAGCGGGTGGAGTTGGCGTGCCGTACGAGGACGTCACCGGCCTCGCGCACGGTCGAGTCGGCGGCCGAGAGGTCGGTCGCACAGCCGCGGAGCGAGCGGCGGGCCTCGGCGGCGGCCTGCCGGGCCTCGTCGAGACTGCCGCGGTAGGGCTCGGGCGGCTGCTCGGATCCCTCCACGTCATCGGCGGTGTGCGCCGGTTCGCGCAGCAGGTCCCGCAGGAGCGCGGCGGTTTCCTCGAAGCCACCGGTCGCGTCCTCGGCCGCCCGGTGGGCGTGCAGCAGCTCGGCGTGGTGGGCGCGGGCCGTCTCCAACGCGTCCGTACGCTCGGCGAGTTCGGTGGTGGCGGTGCGCAGCAGCGTCTGGGCCTGGTCGGCTTCGGCCGGTACGAGCTCTTCGGGCAGTTCGGTGTGGGCCTCCCCGTCGGCGGGTGCGTGGCGCTCGGCCTCACCGCGCAGCCGGCCGAGGTGCTCGCTGGCGGCGGAGGCCCTTGACCCCAGCATCTGTACGAGCGATTCGGCGCGGGCCGCGGCAGCTTGCCGGGACGGGCCGTCGGCACCGTCGGTTCCTTCGAGGAGCTGAGCGGCACGGGTTCGGACCTTGTTGGTGAGCCGCTCGAGCTCGGCGAGCGCCGCGCTCTCGTTGCTCTCGGCTCGGGCCTGCTCGGCTCGGAGATCGGCGCCGACGCCGACTTTCTCGTACAGCTGGGAGGCGGCACGGTACGCCTCGCGGAGCGCGGGGAGCGCGGTCCGCGGCGGGGCGGTGTCCTCGGCGACGTCGTCGTGAGCACCCGCGATCTCGGCGCGCTCGGCGCGCAGGGCGCGGGAGG
>NZ_JBQQBW010000016.1:0-91819 GCF_052245415.1 Streptomyces sp. 8N706
CTCACCTGGAGAGTGCTTCTTTCCGTGCAGCCAACAGGACCCTAGACAAGTCCCATCGTTGCAGGTCAGGAGCACTCTCCGCTTATTTGATCAAGGCATGGACGAGCACGCTCATGAAAGCGCGAGGTTAGCCCAGGGTCTGACCACCGCGGACATGGCTGCCTCACTCACCGTCAGTTCCGCCACGGTGAAGTCCCACATCTCGCACATGTTGCAGAAGCTCGAACTCCGCGATCGTGTGCAGGCCGTCGTGTTCGCCCATAGGTCCGGTCTTGCCGGTTCCTCGTCCTCCTCGTTCTCCTCGTCCTCCTCCGCCGGTCCCGTCGTGAGCCGGGACCGGTGTGCGGTCACCGAACTCGCACCGTGTCTCCCCGCGGGACGGACATAGAACAACCGCGTACGGTGCTCGCGCCCGGTGCCGGCCTCCGCGGGAAGGCCGGCACCGGGACCCGCCTGCCAGGTACCGGCGGACCGGTGGCGCGGCAGACACAGCGGCGCGACAGGCGGGGCGGCGCGGCATGTGCCGGTGCGTCTTCCCCACCGGGCGGAGCGGAGCCGCTCAGCGGCGGTGGAGTTTGGCCAGCTCCGCGTTGAACTGGGCACCTGTCAGCAGCGCCAGATGCGAGACCCACAGCCACACCAGGAAGACGACGATCCCGGCCAGCGAGCCGTACAGCCGGCTGTACGTACCGACGTGCGAGGAGTAAAGGGCGAATCCCGCCGAGGCCAGGACCCACAGGAGCACGGCGAGCATGCCGCCGAGTGCCCTGCGCCGCACGCCGCGCGTCTCGGCGGGGCCCGAGCGGAACAGCACCAGCACGAGTACGGCCACCAGGCACACCAGCAGCGGCCACTTCACCGCGTTCCACGCGGTGACGGCCGCCCCGTCCATCCCCAGGAAATCCCCGACGGGACGGGCCGCCTCCCCGGTGAGCACCAGCACGAGCACGCTGGAGACGAGGAGGGCCAGCAGCACGAGCGCGGTGATCACGATCCGCGGCGCCGTCCGCCACACCGGACGGTGGTCCTCCACACCGTGCATGGCGTGCAGGGCGCGGCGGAAGACGGCGAGATAGCTGGACGCGGACCACAGCGCACCGATCGTCCCGAAGACGATCAGCAGCCAGGCGGCGGAGCTCTGGGCCGCCATGTCCTGCAGGGTGTGCTGGATGACGGCGCGCGACTCGCCCGGGACAACGGCGGCCACACTGCCGATGAGGTCCTGGGTCGCCGAGGTGTCCGCGATCCCGATGAGCGAGACGGTGACGAGCAGCGTGGGGAAGACGGCGAGGACCGCGTAGTAGGTGAGCGCGGCCGCCCAGTCGGTCACGTCCTCGTTCCAGACCGACACCGGCGTCCGGCGCAGCGCGGTCAGACAGTCCCCGTAAGCGGGCAGACCGTGCGGGTCCGGGGCCGGTGCGGGGGCCTCCCGGTCGTCCGCCACGGTCCCCCGGTCACCGCTCACGTCGCGCCCGGTTCAGGCCCGTTCGGCTGTCGTCCCTGCCCATTGCCGCTCACCCGCTCTTCCGCTGTCGTGGTCCTTCTTCCCGCGCGGCGTCCCCTCATGAGCCCGCGCGCCCGTACCAGTCCAGGCAGACCACCAGGGCGTCGTCCTCCAGCGGGGTGTCGGCCCGGTAGCCGGCGAGCTCGCGCAGTACGGCCCGGGGCACCTGCGGCGGTGGCAGGAGCCTGTTGGCGGCGAGGGAACGCGCCAGGGCCCGTTCGCCGTAGTGCTCACCGGCCGGGGAGAGGGTGTCGTAGACGCCGTCGCTGCCGAACAGGAGGCGGTCGCCGGGGCGTACCCGGAAGGGCTCGGCGGTGTACACGGTGTCCTCGAACATGCCGAGGGGAAGCTGGGCGTCGAAGGTGACAGCCTCGACGCTGCCGTTCCGCAGCCGCCACAGGTGCGGGGAGCCGGCGTCCACGACCTCCACGGCACCGGTGGCGAGAGCGAAGCGCAGCAGGAGGACCGACACATGGGCGTCGCCCCGGTAATGGGCGTACACCGCCTGGTCGGCCAGAGCTGCCTGGTCCGCGATGCCCAGGCCCGCGCGCCGGGCATTGCGCAGCGCGTTGACGGTGAGGTTGGTCAGCAGTGCGGCCTCACTGCCCTCCCCCATGCCATTGAGGAGGGTCAGGGTCAGATGGTCGGCGGAGGCGGACCAGTCGTAGTTGTCACCGAAGATCGCGTACGCGGGTTCCAGATGGGCCCCGAGGGAGAACTCCGGGCGTGAGCAGGAGTGGCCGGGCAGCAGCTGCCACTGCATCTCCGCGGCGAGGGTGAGCCGCGCGGCGCGGCGTGCCAGCAGGTAGAGGTCCGTGTCGCGGTCGGCGACAAGGATCTCGTGCCCGAGGGCCTCGCAGAGGTACTGCATCTCGGGCAGCAGCCCCTGGGTGTACCGGTCCTCGGGCAGGGTCACGGACAGCACACCCGTACGGTCCCCCCGGACGGTGACCGGGAGGTGGACCGTCACCGTGCCGGGGCCCGGGTCCGAGGTGACGTACGGTTCCTGGGCCCCGAAGGCGCGCCCCTGAGGACTGTCGTGGACGGGCACCGGTTCGGTGGTGAGCGGTACGCGTTCGACGGCCTGGAGCGTGGTCAGGCTGTAGTCCGCCATGCGCAGCTCGACCTGTGTCGCGGCGCAGCGGTCCCGCAGGGCCGCCGCGACGACATCGGGCAGCGTGTGCGGGGAGGCGGTGCGCAGCTCGCGTTCGAGGGCCGTGAGTCGGTCCACGTCATCCTGCTTCCCGTCAGGGGTGGGAGAAGGCCCATCGTAGGAGGACCGGCCGGTTTCTTCCCCCGCTGCGCCGTCGGCCCGGCCCCGGTCTGCCCAGCTCACGGGGCCCGTGGGACGGCCCCGGCACGGGCGCCGCCTCCTCTCCCGGTGCCGCCGGGGTACGGCCCCCGGGCTCCGCCTCAGGGGCAGCGCCTCAGCGGCTGGGCAGCTTGACGACGGTGACGAAGAACTTGTCGATCTGCCGGATCGCGGCAATGAACTGGTCGAGATCGACGGGCTTGGTGACATAGGCGTTGGCGTGGAGCTTGTAGCTGCGCAGAATGTCCTCCTCGGCCGAGGAGGTGGTCAGGACCACCACGGGGACATGGCTCAGCTCGGCGTCGGACTTGATGCGCTCCAGGACCTGCCGGCCGTCGTACTTGGGCAGGTTCAGGTCCAGCAGGATCAGATCGGGGCGGGGTGCGTCGGCGTACTCCCCCCGTTGGTAGAGGAAGTCCAGCGCTTCCAGACCGTCGCGCACCACATGCAGGGTATTGCCGATCTTGTTGTCCGCGAAGGCCTCGCGGGTCATCAACTCGTCGCCGGGGTCGTCCTCCACGAGCAGGACTTCGATCGGCTGGGCGGGGGCGGGAGTCATGGACGGGTTCCTTCCGGAGGCGGGGCGGAGCCGGCCGGCTCACCGGCGGCGGCCGAGGCCGCGTCCGAGGCCGACGCAGGTGCGGCGACGGGGGCCGAGAGGGTGAAGCAGACGCGAGTGCCCTGGTCGGCGCTGGTGTCGACCCAGATGTGACCGCCGTGGTACTCGACGATCTTCTTGCACAGGGCGAGGCCGATGCCGGTCCCGCTGTAGGTGTCCCGGCCATGCAGCCGCTGGAAGATCACGAACACCTTCTCCGCGAACTCCTCCGGGATGCCGATGCCGTTGTCGGCGACCGCGAACTGCCAGGTGCCGTCCTTCTCACCGGGCTCGCAGGTGATGCGCACCCGGGGGGCCCGGTCCGGATGGCGGAACTTGATCGCATTGCCGACCAGGTTCTGCCACAGCATGGCCAGCAGGGTGGGGTCACCCGTCAGCTCCGGGAGTGTGCCGGGCCGCTCGACGGCCGCGCCGGACTCCTCCACGGAGGCGGAGATGTTGGCCAGGCCCTCATCCAGGGCCGCGTCCAGCCCCAGGGTCTCGCGGGCGTCGTTGAGCCGCCCCACGCGGGAGAAGGTGAGCAGATCGTTGATGAGGATCTGCATGCGCTTGGCGCCGTCGACGGCGAAGGCGATGTACTGGCCACCCCGCTCGTCCAGCTTGTCGCCGTAGCGCTTCTCTATCAGCTGACAGAAGGAGGCGACCTTCCGCAGCGGCTCCTGCAGGTCGTGGGAGGCGACATAGGCGAACTGCTCGAGCTCGGCGTTCGAACGGCGCAGTTCGACCGTCTGTGCGTCCAGGTCCGCGGCCTGGCGGGCCAGCTGCTTCTGCTGTGCGCGCGAGGTCGCCAGCTCCTCGACGACGCGTCGGCGCATCTCCTCGACGACCTGGCCGACCTCGTTGATGTCCCGTGGGCCCTGGGCGGGGATGCGGTGGTCGAAGTCACCGTCCGACACCCGGCGGGAGGCGGCGCGCAGCGCGCTCAGGGGCCGGGCGACAGCGAAGTGCATCAGCACGGCCAGGGCCACCCCGCACAGCAGGAACACGGCGAGCATGGCGACGAACGCGTAGTCGCGTACCGTCCGGGCCCGCTCGACCTCGGCTCTCGTGGCCGCCCGCTCCTGGTCCAGGTGCCGGTTCTGGATGGTGAAGAGGGCGCGGATCCGGTCGAAGTCCTTCTTGCTCTCCTCGAACCGGTCGCGGTCCGGCGGGTTCTTCCCGTCGACGGCGGCGATGAGCGGCTCGGCCTGGTCCTGACGCCAGTCGCGCGCCGCCGCGCGGACGGCGGCCAGGTCACGGCTGAGCCGGGGCTCTCCGGCGATCAGCGACCGGACCTCCTCGGCCGTCGTCCGTTCGGCCGCCCTGCCGCGCTCGTAGGGGAGCAGGAACTGCCGGTCACGGGTGAGCAGATAGCCGCGGACCCCGGTCTCCTGGTCCAGCAGCGCGGCCTGCAGACGGAGGGTCTGCGCCCGCGCGGGCGTGACCCGGTCGACCAGCCGGTCGGTCGCGTCGCTCGTCCGGTTCATCAGCGCGGCGCCCGCACCGGCGCAGCAGAGGACGAGCACGGCCATGGCCGCGACGAGGAGATGGATCCACCGCTGCACCGTGAGCCGCTGGTGCAGCCGGCGCGGGTTGTGCCGAGGACGGGTGGCCGGGCCGGCGGGGACCGGTTCCTGAGCGCTCATCGTGCCTCGCCCCATTCCAGGTGCACGACGGCGACGTCGTCGGCGAGACCACCGCCCGGGGCGGCTATCGATTCGACGCCGGAGATCACGGCGTCCACGAAGCGCGGACCGGGCAGATGGGCATGGGTGCGGGCCAGAGCGGTCAGCCCGTCCTCCCCCAGGCGCGCCGAGCCGGTCGCGGCGGTACGGCCCTCGAACAGCCCGTCGGTGAACAGCACCAGAGCTCCGGTCCCGGGCAGCCTCAGCTCCTCCTCCGACCAGTCGGCCACCCCCGGGAGCAGCCCCAGCGCGGGCCCGAACGCGGGCTCCACCAGGTCGACGAGCGGCTCGGATCCGCGCGCGCCCGACATGCTGCGCAGCAGCAGACCCGGATGGCCGGCGCGCATCACCTGGACCCGGCGCCGCACCGGTTCCAGGGCCAGGGTGCTCACGGTGGCGAACAGCTCGGGATGCGACCGTTCGGCCGTCAGAATCCGCTCCAGCTGCCGCAGCAGCTCCGGGCCGGTCACACCCGAGAGCACCAGGGTGCGCCAGGCGATGCGCAGGCACACCCCGAGCGCGGCCTCGTCCGGGCCATGGCCGGAGACATCGCCTATCACCGCGTGCACGACACCGTCACCGGCCTGCACCACGTCGTAGAAGTCCCCGCCGAGCAGCGCCTGGGCGCGGCCGGGCCGGTACCGGGCCACCACCTCGACATCGGTGTCCGCCAGCAGCGGTGAGGGCAGCAGTCCGCGCTCCAGCCGGGCGTTCTCCTGCGCCCGTAGCCGCTCCTCCCGCAGCGCCGCGGCCGCCCGCTCGGCCTGCTTCCGCTGGATCGAGTACCGGAGCGTACGCCCGAACAGATCAGGTTCCACCCTGCCCTTGACCAGGTAGTCCTGCGCCCCCGCGGCGACGGCCGCCAGTCCCGAGTCCTCCTCGGCCAGCCCGGTCAGGACCACCACGGGAGTGTGAGGCGAGGTCCGCAGGACACGTGCGAGTCCGGCGAGGCCCTGGGCGTCCGGCAGATGCAGGTCCAGCAGTACGCAGTGGGGTCGGCCGGCCTTGAGCGCCCCGCATGCGTCGCCGATGGACTGGACCCACTGCAGCCGGGCCGGGAGAGCGCTGTCGGCCAGGAGCTCCTCCACCAGCAGCGCGTCGCCCGGATCGTCCTCGACCAGCAGCACCACCAGCTCGCCGTGGTTGTCCGCCGCGGGCTCCTCGCCCGGGACGTGGACTGTCAGCTCGGCCATGCCGTCACCACCCCCACACTCTGTCGCGGGGTCTCCCGGCGGAGCCCGTCGACCACCGATGTCCCTCCACGACAGGGCGCGCGGACAGCGGACCGACGCCCGGCGCACCGGAGCGCGGCCCGTTGTCCGTGCGCCACACTATCCATGTCGCGCGCCGCTCCGAGTGCGGCTGTTCCGGTCTCACGGCCCGCCGCACCGGTCGCCGGGCGGGCCCGCGGCGCCGGGCCCCGCAACCGGCGCCGCGCGGCGCTTCCGCGGTGTGGTGGAGGACACGTCCCGGGGCCCATGGCCTGCGGCGCCGCGCGGAGCGCGCTGCGCGGCCGCGCGGCTGTCCGCCGTGCGGCGACCGCTCTCTCGGGAGCACCGTGCGGCGGGGGCGGACCCGGCTCGGCTCCCCGACGGCTGACAAGGCTGTCCCGGAGTGCCAGAGTGAAGGGCGTGAATCCCGCACCACCGCCACGACGAGCTCGCGATGCCGCTCACGCCGCCGGTGAGGTGATCGAGCTGCTCGAGGTCCTGTGGGAACGGGGCCGTGATGCGGCGTCCGCCGGCCCCGTCTCGTCCTCGCAGCTGCGGGTGCTGTACATCCTGGACCGCGACGAGGGCATCAACCTCCGTACGCTCGGGGAGGTGCTGGGCTCGGCGCCGTCCTCCGTGAGCCGCCTCTGCGACCGGCTCCAAGCGCTGGGATTCGTCGAGCGGTCCCCGAGCCCGGTGAGCCGGCGAGAGCTCGAACTGTGGCTGACCGGCAGGGGAAAGGCGTATCTCCGTGACCTCCGGACACGCCGCGAGGACGCGTTGCTCACCGCCATCGCGGACATGTCCCCGGGCGCCCGGAAGGCACTGGTCGAGGGGCTGGCGGGGTTCCGGACAGCGATCGAGGAGACCTCGTCCGCCCAGGGCGGCGGGAGGACGGACAACGACGCGCGGTCGGCCTGACCGCCGCGGTCCATGGACCGGTACGACCGTGGACTCGGCTGGCCTGTCACCGCCTCCACCTCTCGATCGCTTCTCGGTCGGCGTCGTACCGACGCGGGAGCAAGCATCCCGGGATGACGTCGGACGGGAAACAAGATTGTTGTCTTCCGGGCACAGTTGTCAAATAGAAAGTATTTTCCGGAGTCGCCTCCTCCGGCGGCGCCGGCAGCCTCCGCGACGAGCCTGGTTCCCCCTCCGGGGAGCCGGTCGAGTAGCGGAGCCCCCGGCCCGGTGCCAGGGTGGTGATGCGGGAGGTCGGCGTCAGGAGAGGTCCATGGCTGCTACGGAGGTCGTCGTCGAGCGGCGGGTCGCGGCGCCCGTCGCACGGGTGTGGGAGGCGCTCACCGACCTCGAGTCGGCACCGAGCATCCTCAGCGGTGTGGAGCGGGTGGAGGTGCTCACTCCCGGACCCTTCACGGAAGGCACCCGGTGGCGCGAGACGCGGCGGATGCTCGGGAAGGAGGCCACCGAGGAGATGCTCGTCACCGCGTGCGAGGAGCCCGAGCACTTCGTGGTCGAGGCCGACTCCCGCGGGGCGCACTACGTGTCGGACTTCACGCTGACACCCGAGGATCAGGACGCGACGACCGTACGGATGGCGTTCACGGCCACCCCGTACAGCGGCGTCGCGGGGATGCTCGCCAAGGTCTTCGGCGGGCTGGGCGCCAAGACGGTACGCCAGTCGATCGAGAAGGATCTCGCGGAGGTCGCCGCGAGCGTGGAGCGCTCCACGCCCTGAGGGGGTGGGGGCGGACTGTCGGTGGCCCCACATCGGCACACGGGCCCGCAAGGGCACGTGGGCCCGCAAGGGCAACCGGGTCCCTCCTGTCCGGCGGACCCGCACTGAGGCAGAGCCACGACCACCAGAACCTGCCTACCCATATCAATGTCAGTGGCCCCGCCTACGCTCCGGACCATGAGCTACGCAGCCCTGCGCGAACTCCGTACCGCACTCGGCGCCGCGTCGGACATCGCATCCGGCCTGGGGACCACTCCGTCCGGCCCGGAGGCCGGCCGGCTCGTGGCCGCCCTCCGGCAGGCGCTGGCCGCCGCCGGTTCCCTGTCGGAGGACCACGGCGCCACGGGGTGCTCCGAGCACCCGCGTGGCGCCGTGGATCCGCTGTTCGAGGACCCGGAGGACCCGTTGCCGCCGGGCTACGGCGCCTGCCTGCTGTGCAACGACCGCAGACGGCGGGCGAGTACGCGGCGGCACGGGCTGCACTGACCGGGCCGTCCCGTGCCGGGCCGGGGGTCGGGCCTGCCGGGTCATGCCGGGTCCTGCCGGGTCGGGCCTGCCGGGTCAGGCCTGCTGGATGGCCCAGAACTCATCGAAGGAGAGCAGACCGTCGCCGTCGCCGTCCGCGCTGTTGATCACGGCCTGGGCCACGGTCTCGGTGACGAACGGGTCACCCAGCTGGGCCATCACGCTCTTGTACTCGGCGGCCGAGATCAGCCCGTCCTTGTTGAGGTCGTACCGCTCGAACGCGCGCCGCGCCGCCTCGATGTCCGCCACTGGTCCACCCCTTCGGTGTTGCCTGCTTGATGCGCACACATTATCGGCTTGGTTCACGGGGACCCCGAGAGCTGTCGTCCCTGTCGTGAAGGACACTCCGGTGTCCGGCCCTCGCCTGGGCGGGCCGGCATGCGCCCGGGAACGCCGCGCGCGTACGGGCGTTCCAGGCTGCCGGTTACCGCCCGGTCGGCGCCGAGGCGCGGCTGCTGCCGCCCGGGCAGCCAGGCTCCGGCCCACGGTGACTCAGGACCGGGCCCGGCTTGGGACGATGACTCAGGACGGGCCCGGCCCGGACGGTGACTCAGGACCGGGCTCGGCTTGGGACGGTGGATCAGCGGAAGATCCCCGTGTGGCCCAGGGAGTAGCGGCCCGGCTGCGGATACACCGCGAGGCCGTGCGGTCCGCCGCCCACCGGGACGCGGGCGAGCTGCTTTCCGGTCCGGGTGTCGATCGCGTACACCTCGTCGTCGTAACGGCCCGAGAGCCACAGCACCTTGCCGTCGGCCGAGACTCCGCCCATGTCCGGGCTTCCGCCGTCCGGCAGTTCCCACTTCTTCGTCAGCTTGCCGCTGGGGAAGTCGAGGAGGGAGATGGTGCCCTCGTCGCGGTTGGAGATGTACATCGACCGGGAATCCCGGCTCACATAGAGGCCGTGTGCCCCCTCGCCCGTGCGCAGCAGCTTCGGGGTGGTGAACCGGTCGCCGTCGAGGACCCATACGCCATGAGCCATCATGTCGGCGATGTACCAGGTCCTGCCGTCCGGTGAGATCTTGACGTCCTGCGGCATGGCGCCCTTGAAGGGGAGTCTCTGCTGGCCGATGACCTTCATCTTCTCGGTGTCGACCTTGAGAAGTTCACCGGAGAACTCACAGGACACGATGAAGTAGCGCCCGTCGGCCGAGAAGTCGGCGTGGTTGACGCCGTAGCAGGAGACCGGGACGGTCTTCTTGACGGCCATGGTGTGCGGGTCGCGGAAGACCAGCTCGCGGTCGAGGGAGGCCATCACGACGGCGTACTTGCCGTCGGGCGTGAAGTAGAGGTTGTACGGGTCGTGGACCTTGACCGGCTTGCCCGCCTTGCCTGTGGCCGGGTCGATGGGGGTCAGCGTGTGGCCGCGGTTGTTGTTGACCCACAGCGTCTTCAGATCCCAGGACGGGACGACATGCTGCGGCTGGACGCCGACGTCGATGGTGTCGATGACCTTGTACGTCCTGGGGTCGATGACCGAGACCGTGTCGGAGTTGGTGTTCGGCACGTACACCCGCGACGGGAAGTCCTTCACGACCGGGGACAGCCGGCCCGGGCGGTCGGCCGCGTAGACGTCCTTGGGGTCGAGCACCGGCGGCATACCGGGCAGACCGGCCGGGACGGCGCGGGGGGAGCCGCCCGGCGGCCGGAGGTGGGTGCCGTGGGTGCCGTCGACCTCGGTGCGGTCGGAGGAACCCGAGGAGCAGCCGGAGGCGGCGGCGAGGAGAGCGGCGGCGAGCAGCGCGACGGCGCGGGCGGTAGTGGATCTCACCGGGCCATTGAAGGCCAGACGATGCGTTAAGCCCGCTATTGACCGGATTGGACGTACGCACGTGTCTCGGCCGCCCCACCCTGAGCGATCAAGGAATCCAGCGAACTGCCCACCGTTTGCCCGGCGTTTACGAGGCAGGTGACACAGCTCACTGAGGATCAATGGGGATGCTATGGCTTACGACGGTTGATGCACGGATATGCCCCTTTGGTTGGGCGGCACCCTGTCTGCCATAGTCATCAGCGACGCGGCCCCCACCGACCCGGGTCAGGTCGTTCGCCCCCGCGGCCACACGCTCCGCGGCGGGAACCCGGAGGTCCCCGGCTTCGTCACACGACGACGAGTGGGGACCTCTCTTATGTCCTTATGCACTCCCCACGGAAGCGGCGGACGGTCAGCGGTCGGTGACCCGCATCTCGAACCAGGTCGTCTTGCCCCGGGGCAGCAGGTCGACCCCCCACCGCTCGGAGAGCTTGTCCACGAGGAACAGGCCGCGGCCGCTGGTGTCGAGTTCGTGAACCGGCATCAGACAGGGCAGGGCGCGCGAGGGGTCACGGACCTCGACCCGGATCCAGCCGCGGCGGCGCAGCATCCGCAGCCCGAACGTACGGGCCCCGGTGTGGCGGACGGCGTTGCCGACCAGCTCGGAGACGAGCAGCACGACATGTTCGGCGAGCTGGGCGGAGAGCCCCCACTGGCGCAGCACGACCGACTGGGCCAGCCGGCGGGCCGTACCGGCGGATTCGGGACGCGAGGGGAGCCGCACTTCCTCGACAGCCGGATCGCCGAAGAGTTCGAGCACTCTGAGCGCCTGTTCGTCCTCGACGGACGGCACCCACCGCCCGGCGGCCGTGCTGGTGCGCCGCCGCGGCTGATCTACTCCCTCGAGGCCCGCCATGCCCACCATCATGGCCGCCCGCACAGCCTCACGTGGCGGAACCAGGGGATTACGTTCGGTGGAACCCCTGGCTCCGCAGGCCGCCGACGTCATATGCCAATGGCAGCAGACGGCGCCCGTCGCCCGTTCGACCTGCGATGACACAGCGCACACAAGTGATCGCCACGTGTTTCGGCACCGGCATGCTTAAGACTGATTTAAGGTTTGGCAGATTCCCCCGCACGGGTCAACCGGCGACACCGGGCGGGAGACCCAACTCCCCTGGAACCAGCCGCACTTCAGCGGAACTTGGCCTTCCCCGGACCCTCCTCGACGAAGCTGCGCATGCCGGTCTCCCGGTCCTCGGTGGCGAACAGTCCCGCGAACCAGCTCCGTTCGACGGCCAGCCCGGAGTCGATATCCGTCTCCAGCCCGACGTCGATCGACTCCTTCGCGGCCCGCAGCGCGATGGCCGGCCCCTGCGCGAGCCTCGCGGCCCAGGCGTGCGCCTGCTCGTACACCTCGGCGGCCGGCACCACCCGGTCCACCAGGCCGATGGCCAGCGCCTCGTCGGCCTTCACCTGGCGGCCGGTGAAGATGAGGTCCTTGGCCTTGGACGGGCCGACGAGCCGGGACAGCCGCTGGGTGCCGCCCGCGCCCGGGATCAGCCCGAGCAGGATCTCCGGCTGGCCGAGCTTGGCGTTCTCCGCGGCGATCCGGATGTCGGCGCAGAGCGCCAACTCACAGCCGCCGCCCAGGGCGTAGCCGGTGACCGCGGCCACCACGGGCTTGGGGATGCGCGCGACGGCGGTGAAGGAGTCCTGCAGGTCACGGGACCGGGCCACCATGGCGGCGTGGTCCATGGCCTGCATCTCCTTGATGTCCGCGCCGGCCGCGAACACCTTCTCGCCGCCCCACAGGACCACGGCGCGGACGTCGTCGCGGCGGGTCGCCTCCCCGGCGAGCTCACGCAGCCGGTCCTGGGTCGCGATGTCCAGCGCGTTCATCGGCGGGCGGTCGAGACGGATGGTGCCGACGCCGTCGGCGACCTCGAGATGCACAGTCATGCCCGCAGGTTAGTCGCCGGACATCCAGGGGTCTCCCCCCGGAAAGGCCGAGGTGACGCCGGACCCGGTGCCGTTCGTCACAACGGCGCCGGGCCGGGTCACCGCGTCGTGGCGGCTACTGCTCCGCCTTCCACTCGTCCCAGTCCATGTTCCAGCCGTTGAGTCCGTTGTCCGGCTGGATCTGCTTGTCGTGCGAGTTCTTCACGATCACGACATCGCCGAGGAGCGAGTTCTTGAAGAACCAGGCGGCCGGGGTCTTGTTGTCGCCCCCGCCCCGCACATCGAACAGACCGACACAGCCATGGCTGGCGTTGACACTGCCGAACGTCGACTTCCCCGCCCAGTAGTTGCCATGGATGAAGGTGCCCGAGGTGCTCAGCCGCATCGCGTGCGGCACGTCCTTGATGTCGTAGTCGTCACCGAAGCCCACGGTGTCCCCGTTCATCCGGGTCACCTGGTACTTCTCGCTGATCACCATCTGGCCGTTGTACGTGGTGGTGGCCGGGGCGCCGGCGGTGATCGGAACGGTCTTGACGACCTTGCCGTCACGCTCGACGGTCATCGTCTTCTTCTTGGCGTCGACGGTGCTCACCTGGCTGCGGCCCACGGTGAACCTCACGTCCTTCACCTGCTTGCCGTACACGCCGGGGCGGCCCTCGACCCCGTCGAGGTTCAGGCTGAGCTTCACCTCGGTGCCCGCCGCCCAGTACTTCTCGGGCCGGAAGTCCAGGCGGTCGTTGCCGAACCAGTGCCCCTCGATCGGCACCGCCGGCGAGGCCGTGACCTTGATGGCCCTCTCGACGGCGCCGGGGTCGGTGATGCCCCGGCTGAAGCGGATCGACACCGGCATGCCCACCCCGACCTCGGCGCCGTTCTCCGGGGTGAAGTGGCCCACGAAGGTGTTCTTCGGCACCAGCGTGGTGAAGCTGGTGTGCTTGGCGGACTCCCGGCCCTCGGAGTCCTGGGCGACCGCGTCCACCGTGTACGTGGTGGAGGCGGCCAGGTGCCCGGCCGGTTTCCAGAGGGCACCGCCCTCGGTGATCTTCCCGGCCACCGTGTTGCCCTTGTCGTCCTGGACCTTGACGGAGGTGAGTCTGCCCTTGTCGGCGGTCACCTCGAGGGCACCGGTGGTCACGACGTCGTCGGCGCCGTCCTTCGGGGTGACCTCGACGACGGCCCGGGACGCCTTGGTGTCGACCCCGCCCCCTGTGCCCCCATCGCTCTTGCCGTCACCGGCACCGGAGCCCCCGCCCCCGCCGCACGCGGTGACCGTCAGCAGCAAGGCCCCGCTCACCGCAGCGAGCAGAGCCTTGCCCCCCTGCCGAATCCGCCGTCCCCGCGGCGCCCCCGATATCGGCTGTACGTTCACATGGATCTCCCCTCGCCGGTCCGCCCGCACGGCCCGGCCGCTTCCCCCGGCGCGCGAACACCAGCGCGCACGCCGATAGATAACCACACCGCTGTAGGAGAGAACTCCCCCTGAACGTCACGGATCAGTCCCAAGTACGTCAGGGGAACCGGAGCGCGGACACGGTGCGGCCGGACGGGGCCGGGACCGGTGCGGCCGGGTGGATCGGCGGGTGGGTCAGCGCAGGGCGGAGCCCGCCCGCCACTGGCCCCAGGACATGTTCCAGCCGCCGAGGCCGTTGTCCGGCGCCACCGTGCGGTCGGTGCTGCGCACCACCTCCACGACATCGCCGATCAGGGAGTTCTCGTAGAACCAGCGCGCGGGCGTCGGGGCCCGGCCGCCCCGTACATCGCGCAGCGCGATGCAGCCGTGGCTGGTGTTGGCCACCCCGAAGGTGTTCGGCGGGGCCCAGTAGTTGCCGTGCAGAAACGTCCCCGAGGTGGTCAGCCGCATCGCGTGCGGCACGTCCTCGATGTCGTACTCGCCGCCGAAGCCGACCGTGTCCCCGTTCATCCGGGTCACCTCGTGCCGTTCCATCACCACCATCTTTCCGTTGTAGGTGGGACTGCTCGGCTCGCCCGCGGTGGCCGGCAGCGTCGCCCAGCGCCTGCCGTCGCGCCACACCGTCAGCGTGTGGGCGGCGGCGTCCAGGATGCTGAGCTGACTTCGCGCCACGGTGAAGCGCATCGTCTTGTGCTGGACCCCGAACACCCCGGGGCCGCCCTGCACATCGCGCAGCCGCATCCGTACCGAGACCTCGGTGCCCGGCTTCCAGTACGTACGGGGCCGGAAGTCGAGGCGCTGGTTCCCGAACCAGTGCGCGGCGACCGGCACCCGCGGGCGGGCGGTGACCCGGATGCCGCGTTCGACGGCCGCCCGGTGGACGATGGGCCGGTTGAACTCGAACGAGACGATCATGCCGGTGCCGACGAGGGAGCGGTGCTCGGGCCGGTAGTAGCCGATGAAGCGGTGCCGGGGCACGAATGTGGTGAAGGTCGTGTGCCGCGCGGTGCGGCGGCCGTGGCCGTCGACCGCCACCGCGTCCACGGTGTATCTGCCCCGCAGCCGGAGCCTGCCGTCCAACGGCCGCCAGCGCAGCCCGTCCTGGCTGATGCGCCCCGCGACCGGCCGGTCGCGGGCGTCCCCCACCCGGACGACCCGGACCCGCTCCAGCCGGCCCTCGGACACCGACACCCGGAGCGGGGAGGCGGGCCGTACACCACGGGAGCCGTCCAACGGGGTCACGCTGATGAGGGCACGCTCCGGCGGCAGCGGCCGTCCCCTGAGCGCGGTCCCGGACATGCCGCAACCGGCCATCGCGGCCAGCGTCGCCGCCATGGCGAGTCCTGCCCCTGCGCGCCGTACACGCATCAACTGCACTCTCACGCGGAACCCAACGATCACACCCCCGCGAGGGAAACGTGAGGGCGGGGCTCCCAGCGGGCAGAACAGGGGCAGGACCAGAGGCCGGAGGCCCCCGGAAGGGACACCGCGGGACCGCCGGGCCGATCGGCCGACGAGCCGCGGGAGGCTGCCACGTGAGCGCACCCGAGCAGGAGGACGTACGGGACGAGGCCGCCGCCAGTACGGAGGCGAACGGCGTCCGCACGGACATACGGAGAACCGCGCCGGCCACCGGACGGCCCGCCCGTGACGGCGCGGCACCTCCCCGGCCGGTCCGGCCGGGCAGTCCGCAACCGCTCGGCGCGCGGTTCCGGGTCGCCTCCGACGGTACGGCGGGGACGAACTTCGCGCTGTGGGCAGGCGGGGCCGAGGCCGTGGACCTGTGTCTCTTCGACGCGGACGGCACCGAGACACGCTGTCCGCTGGGCGAGCTCACCCATGAGATCTGGCACGGCTTCGTGCCCGGCGTGCACCCCGGGCAGCGGTACGGCTTCCGGGTGCACGGCCGCTGGGACCCGTGGACCGGCGCCCGCTGGAATCCCGCCAAACTGCTGCTCGACCCCTACGCCCGGGCCGTCGACGGGGACTTCGGAGGCAGCCGGACCGCCCCCCGGAGCGACGGCCGCGGGGACGAGGAGCCCAGTTGGGGCGCGCTCCCGCCCGAGGTGTACGGGCACGTACGGGACTGGCCGCAGCAGCATGTCGCGGACACCGTGCGCGACGACCGCGACTCGGCTCCGTATGTGCCCAAGGGCGTCGTCGTGTGCGACGACGACGACTGGTCCGACGACCACCGGCCCAAGATCCCCTGGGCCGACTCGGTCATCTACGAGCTGCACGTCCGCGGCTTCACCATGCGCCACCCCGGCATTCCGGAGCGGCTGCGCGGCACCTATGCCGGTCTCGCGCACCCGGCCGCGATCGGGCATCTGACCCGGCTCGGGGTCACGGCCGTGGAGCTGCTGCCGGTGCAGCAGTTCGCACACGAGGACCATCTGCTGCGCCGGGGTCTGCGCAACTACTGGGGCTACAACTCCATCGGCTACTTCGCCCCGCACGCGGCGTACTCCGCCTCCGGGACGGGCGGCCAGCAGGTCGGGGAGTTCAAACGGATGGTGCGGGCGCTGCACGCGGCCGGGATCGAGGTGATCCTGGACGTCGTCTACAACCACACGGCCGAGGCCGGTGAGCTGGGCCCCACCCTCTCCCTGCGCGGTGTCGACAACCGCGGCTACTACCGGCTGCAGCAGGACCCGCGCCGTTACGCCGACTACACCGGCTGCGGCAACACCCTCCATGTCGTGCAGCCCAACGTGCTGCGGCTGATCACCGACTCGCTGCGCTACTGGGTGACCGAGATGGGCGTCGACGGCTTCCGCTTCGACCTGGCCGCCGCGCTCGCCCGTTCGATGCACGACGTGGACATGCTCTCCCCCTTCCTCGCCGTGATCGCCCAGGACCCCGTCCTGCGCCGGGTCAAACTGATCGCCGAGCCGTGGGACGTCGGCTCCGGCGGCTACCAGGTCGGGGCGTTCCCCCCGCTGTGGACGGAGTGGAACGACCGCTACCGCGACGCGGTGCGCGACTTCTGGCGCGGCGCGCTCCCGGACGTACGCGACCTCGGCTACCGGCTGGCCGGCTCCAGCGACCTGTACGCCTGGGGCGGCCGCCGCCCGTACGCCTCCGTCAACTTCGTCACCGCCCATGACGGCTTCACCCTGCGCGACCTGGTGAGTTACGAACGCAAGCACAACGAGGCGAACGGCGAGGGCAACCGCGACGGCACGGATGACAACCGGGCCTGGAACTGCGGTGCGGAGGGCCCCACGGACGATCCCGCGGTGCTCGCCCTGCGCCGCCGCCAGCTGCGCAATCTGCTCACCACCCTGCTGCTGTCCACCGGCGTGCCCATGCTGGTGGCGGGCGACGAGCTGGGCCGGACGCAGGGCGGCAACAACAACGCGTACTGCCAGGACAACGAGACCGGGTGGGTGGACTGGTCGCTGCCGGCGGATCCCGGCTGGCGGGCCCTCACCGAGCTGTGCTCCCGGCTGATCGCGCTGCGCCACGCCCATCCGGTGCTGCGGCGCCGCGCCTTCTTCTCGGGCCGGCCGCAGGGGCCGGACGGGCTGCGGGACCTGGCGTGGTTCACTGCGGACGGCCGGGAGATGACCGAGTCCGACTGGTACGCCCCGACCGCGACTCTCGGCATGTACCTCTCGGGCCGTGATCTCCCGCAACGGGACGAGCGGGGCTCACCGGTCACGGACGACAGCTTTCTGGCCGTGCTGCACGCGGATCCCGAGCCGGGGCGCTTCCCGCTGCCGGGACCGCCGTGGGCCGCGGCGTACGAACTGCTGGTGGACACCGCGCGGGAGGACCAGTCGGAGCCGCCGGGGACCAGGCATGCGGCGGGGTCCCCGTTCCTGCTGCCCGCGCGGTCCGTGGTCCTGTTCCGGGTCGTGCACCACCCGTCGGGCGGACCGCCGTCCGGCTCAGAAACCGGATGAAGGATGTCAGTGCCGAACCGTAGTCTCACTCGTGATGACTGCCACGAGCACCGCGACCCCCGAGTCGGGAGACGAGCCGGCGTCCGCACCGGGCGCCGGCGCCGGCGTGGAACGCTCCGCCGTCCGCTCGCTCTTACGGCTCTGGCCGTTCGTACGCCCCGTACGGGTGCGGCTGTTCACGGCGGCCTTCGTGGCGATCGTCGCCTCCTGCATCGGGCTGGTCATTCCGCTGGTCCTGAAGTGGATGGTGGACGGACCGGTGGCGGCGCGGGAGCCGGGCGGGGTCTGGCTCGCGGGCGCGTATCTCCTGCTGCTCGGGATCGCGGAGGCCGGTCTCTTCGGGCTGCGCCGGTGGCTGGTGGCGCGCCCGCTCGCCTCGGTCGAGGCCACCATGCGCGCCGCCCTGTACCGGCATCTCCAGCGGCTGCCGGTCGCCTTCCACGACCGCTGGCCCTCGGGCCAACTGCTCTCCCGGGCCACCACGGACCTCCAGCTGCTGCGGATGTTCCTGGCCTTCCCCCTGACCTTTCTGCTCGTCAACACCACCACGATCCTGGTGGGGTTCGCGATCCTGCTCGACCAGGATTGGACGCTCGGGCTGGTGCTGCTCGCCCCGGTCGTGCCGCTGCTGATCCTGTGTTCCTGGTTCGAGGCGCGCTACTCGGTCGCCGCGCGCACCGCCCAGGACCAGGTGGGTGATCTGACCACGGTCGTCGAGGAGGGCGTGCTCGGCATCCGGATCATCAAGGGCTTCGGCCGCCACCGGAGCCAGGCGCGCGCCTTCCGGTCGCTCTCCCGGGAGCTGCGGGAGACGGAGCTGCACAAGGCGCGGCTGCTCGCCGCGCTGTGGGCGCTCATTCTGACGCTACCGGAGGTCGCGATCGGCACGGCGCTGGTGCTGGGCACCGTCCGGGTCGCGGACGGGGCGCTGTCGGCCGGGACGCTGGTGGCGTTCCTGTCCACGGCGCTGGCGCTGCGCTGGCCGGTGGAGTCGATGGGCTTCCTCATCGCGATGAGCCAGGATTCCGCAACGGCGACCCAGCGTTTCTTCGAGGTCCTGGACGCCCCGGAGCAGCGGGATCCGCCCGCGTCCGCCCAGGCCCCGGACCGGGGTTACGGCCGGGGCACCACGGACACGAACCGGGGTTACAGCCGGGGCGCCACGGACACGGATGACCGGGGTTACGGCCAGGGCGACGCGGACGCGGACGCGGAGGGCGGCCTGCGCTTCGAGGGCGTCGAGTTCCGCTATCCCGACGCTCCCCCGGACGCCGCACCCACCCTGCGCGGGGTCGATCTGCACATCCGGTCCGGGGAGACCATGGCCCTGGTCGGCGGCACCGGCTCCGGCAAGACCACCCTTACCGCGCTCGTACCCCGGCTCCACGAACTGACGGGCGGGCGGATCACCCTGGACGGCGACGACATCGCCGCGATGCCCCGCGCCCGGCTGCGCGAGCTGGTCAGCGTGGCCTTCGAGGAGCCGACCCTCTTCTCCGCGACCGCCGGGGAGAACGTCGCCATGGGAGCCGGCGCCGCCGGGGAGACGGACCTGCTGCGGGCTCTGGAGATCTCCCAGGCGGACTTCGTCCACGGCCTCCCCCAGGGTGTGCACACCCAGGTCGGCGAGCAGGGCCTGAGCCTGTCCGGCGGGCAGCGCCAACGTCTGGCCCTCGCCCGGGCGGTGGTCGGGCGACCGCGCTTCCTCATTCTCGACGACCCGCTGTCCGCGCTGGATGTGCATACGGAAGCGCTGGTGGAGGCGGCTCTGCGGCAGGTGCTGGCGACGACCACCGCGCTCGTCGTCGCGCACCGCCCCTCCACCGTGCTGCTCGCCGACCGGGTGGCGCTGCTGTCGGACGGCCGGATCACCGCCGTCGGCACCCATCACGAACTGCTGCACGCCAACGCGGATTACCGGGCGCTGATGTCGGGCGACGAGCCCGCCGCTGCCCCGGACGCCACGCCATCCGCGCCGGGTCCTGCCCCGGAGCACCGCACCGCCCCCGGCCGGCCCGCGACCGAAGGGAGTTCCCCGCGATGACGACCACGGCTTCGGACCGGCCGCGCGGAGAGGACGACCGGGGCCGCCCCGCGGACAGCCGGGGCCCGCACGAGGACGGCCCGCACCGGGACGGCCCGCCGCAGACCGATCCGCCGCGGGACGGACCGCCGCACAGCGATCCACTGGGGGGCGATCCACCCCGGGAAGACCCGTTCGACCGCGACGTTCTGCCCGCGCCCCGGGGCGCGCCCCGCTCCCTGCTGCTCTCCCTGCTGCGTCCCCACCGCGGGCGGGTCCGGGCCGCCGCACTGCTCCTCCTGCTGCAGCAGGCCATGGTCCAGGCCGGTCCGCTGCTGGTGGCGGTCGCCATCGACCGGGCCGTACCGGCGCTCCGACGGGACGACTACGGGCCGCTGACCGCGGTCGCTGCCGCGTATCTCCTCGCCTCGCTCGCCTCCGGCGTGCTCCAGTACGCCTTCGTCCGCGCCTCCGCACGGGTCAGCCAGGAGGTGCTGCTCGACCTCCGGGGCCGGATCTTCCGTCACGCCCAGGCCCTGAGCGTGGACTTCCACGAGCGCTACACCTCCGGGCGGCTCATCTCCCGCGCCACCAGCGACGTCGAATCGCTGCGCGAGCTGCTCAACGAGGGTCTGGAGGAGCTGCTCGGAGTGGGCCTGTCGGTGGTCTACATCTCGGGGCTGCTGCTCTATCTCGACTGGGGCCTCGGCACGGCCGCGGTGCTCTCCTTCGGCCCGCTGTATCTGCTCGTACGCTCCTTCCAGCGGCGGTCGATGCTCGTCTACCGGAAGCGGTCCACCGCCATCGCGGCGGTCATCGTGAAGTTCGCGGAGACGATGAACGGCATCCGTCCGGTGCAGGCGTTCCGGCGCGAGCACGCCAACGACGAGGAGTTCGGGAAGCTCAACCACCGGCACCAGCGGGCCAACGGGGACGCGATCCTGGAGATGGCCCGTTACGTGGTCTGCTCCCGGCTCGTCGCCAACGCCGCTGTCGCCGCGATCGTCCTGTGGGGTGCGTACCGGGTCGCCTCCGGCGGTCTCGAGCTGGGCGTGCTCGCCGCGTCCGTGCTCTATCTGCGGCGGCTGTACGACCCCATCGACCGGCTGGGGATGTTCCTCAACTCCTACCAGTCGGCGGCCGCGTCACTGGAGAAGATCGCGGGTCTGCTCGCCCAGCGGCCCTCCGTACCCGAGCCGGACGTCCCGTGCTCCCTCCCGGGCAGGTCACCGGACGCCCCCGGCCGCGAGGTGGTCTTCGAGGGCGTGCGCTTCGCCTACCGTACGGGCGGCGAGGTGCTGCCGCGGTTCGGGCTCACGCTCGCCGCCGGACGGACCGTGGCGGTCGTGGGCTCCACGGGGGCGGGCAAGTCCACCCTCGCGAAGCTTCTCGCCCGCCTCTACGACCCCACCGAGGGCCGCATCCTGCTCGACGGGGTGGACCTGCGGGAGCTGGCCGCTCCGGAGCTGCGCCGCGGGGTGGTGATGGTGACGCAGGAGGCCTTCCTCTTCTCGGGCACCGTCGCGGAGAACATCGCGATCGGCCGCCCCGACGCGACCCGCGAGGACATCGAGCGGGCGGCCGAGGCGATCGGCGCGCACGACTTCATCACCGCTCTCCCGGACGGCTACGACACGGACGTACGCAAGCGGGGCGGGCGCATCTCGGCGGGACAGCGGCAGCTCGTGGCCTTCGCCCGCGCGCTGCTCGCCGACCCGGGCGTGCTGATTCTCGACGAGGCGACCTCCTCGCTGGACATCCCCGGCGAGCAGGCCGTACAGCGCGCGATGCGCACGGTGCTGCGCGGTCGCACGGCCGTGGTCATCGCCCACCGTCTCTCGACGGTCGAGATCGCCGACCGGGTGCTGGTGATGTCGGGGGGCAGGATCGTCGAGGACGGCACTCCGGACGAACTCGTCCGGGACCGCGGCGCCTTCGCCTCCCTCCATCAGGCATGGCGTGACAGCCTCGTCCGACGCTGACGCCTGCCGTCCGGCGGGGCACAGGGACGGCAGGCGGGGGCGTCGCACCATCCGCGCCGCCCGGGCGGTTACGAGCCGTCGGAGGCGGAGCGGGGCGCCGGGGGCGTGAGCCGGGGCGGGGAGGGCGGCGGCGCGGCGCGCGTCCACTCCGCCGACACGGTGAAGTTCGCCTCGGTGGAGGCCTTGGCGATGACCGCCCCCGCCTCCGCCGTGATCTTGATGCCGAACTGGACGCTCACCTTGTCCGGCGGTGAGCCCAGGCCCCGTACCTGGCCGACCACCGCCTCGATCGCCGGGCGGATCCGCCCCAGCGCGGCCTGGAGCGTCTCGGTGGCGGTCTGTGCCGGGTTGGCGGTGTCCACCACCCGGCCGGGCCGACCGGCCGGTTCGACGGCCGGTCCGTCGTCCGGCACCTCCACGAGCACCGACCCACCGTCGTCGAGCTCCAAACGCACCACCCGAGTCATCCGTCCGCCCTCCCGTCCGCCGAACACCCGTCACCGGCCGCGTACACGCCGGGGAAAGACTGCCCCACCGGATGCCGGGCCAGTCCTTCGTTCGCTATCCGGGCACCGCTCCATGCCCAACGGACGTATTCCGGCCAAGTTATTGACGCGCTCCTGACATCCTCGGGTCAGCGGTGGGACTCTTCCCTCGACCGCCGCACAGCTCCCCCACAGACCCAGCGCTGCGCCCCGGTCCGATCCTTGGCACGTCTCCCCCCCAGGTTCCACCTGTTCTGCCAGGTTCCACCTGTTCTGCGAACTGCTTGTTCTGCCCGGCGGCACCCCCTTGCCGTCCGGTACCCCCTGGCCGCGCATCCCCGGCGCGGCCGCAGCAGAAGGAGTCCGCATGAGACGCACCCCCCATTCGCCACCCCGCCGCGCCGCGGCCACGGGTGGTACGTCGCCCACCGGACGGCGCACCAGGGCCGCCGGGGCGCTGGTCGCCGTCACCGCGATGCTCGGCGTCGGCCTCCAGGCCGGCACCGCCACCGCCCGTCCGGACGGCGACGCACGCCCCGCCACGGTCCACGCGAAGCCCGACCCCGGCGCGCTGCCCGCCCAGCTCTCCCCCGCCCGGCGGGCCGAGCTGCTGCGCGCGGCCGATGCCGGCAAGGCCGCCACCGCCACGTCCCTCGGGCTCGGCCGTCAGGAGAAGCTGGTCGTCCGGGACATCGTCAGGAACGTCGACGGGACGACGCACACGCGGTACGAGCGCACCTACGCCGGCCTGCCCGTCCTCGGTGGCGACCTCATCGTCCACGAGGCGGAGGGCGGCACGGTCGAGGGCGTCACCAAGGCCGTCGCGTCCCGCATCGCGGTGCCGGACACCACCCCCGACGTCACCGCCGCGGCCGCCGAGCGGAAGGCCGTGAAGGCCGCGGAGGCGGAGGGCTCGAGAAGGACCGCGCCGGACCGGGCGCCCCGGAAGGTCGTCTGGGTGGCCGCCGGCAAGCCTGTCCTGGCCTGGGAGACCGTCGTCGGCGGGCTCCAGCACGACGGCACGCCCAACGAGCTGCATGTGGTGACCGACGCGACGTCCGGCGGAACGCTGCACCAGTACCAGGCGGTCGCGAACGGCACCGGCAACAGCCAGTACAGCGGGCAGGTGACGATCGGCACCGCGCCCTCGTACACGCTGACCGACACCGCCCGCGGCAGCCACAGGACCTACAACCTCAACCGCGGCTCCTCCGGAACGGGGACGCTCTTCTCCGATCCGGACGACGTCTGGGGTGACGGCACGCCGTCCAACGCGCAGACCGCGGGCGTCGACGCCCACTACGGCGCCGCCGTGACGTGGGACTACTACAAGAACGTGCACGGCCGCAGCGGCATCCGCGGCGACGGCGTCGGCGCCTACTCGCGTGTGCACTACGGCAACAACTACGTCAACGCCTTCTGGCAGGACTCCTGTTTCTGCATGACCTACGGCGATGGCTCGGGCAACTCCAAGCCGCTCACCTCCATCGACGTCGCGGCACACGAGATGACGCACGGCGTGACCGCCGCGACGGCGAAGCTGGTCTACAGCGGCGAGTCCGGAGGGCTCAACGAGGCGACCTCCGACATCTTCGCCGCCACCGTGGAGTTCTACGCCAACAACGCCAAGGACCCCGGCGACTACACCGTCGGCGAGAAGATCGACATCAACGGTGACGGCACTCCGCTGCGCTATATGGACAAGCCCAGCAAGGACGGCTCGTCGAAGGACAACTGGTACTCCGGCATCGGCAATGTCGACGTCCATTACTCCTCGGGTGTCGCCAACCACTTCTTCTATCTGCTGTCCGAGGGCAGCGGCCAGAAGGTCGTCAACGGCGTCTCGTACAACAGCCCGACCTACGACAACCTCCCGGTCCCCGGCATCGGCCGGGCGAACGCCGAGAAGATCTGGTTCAAGGCGCTGACCGAACGCATGAGCTCCAACACCAACTACGCGGGCGCCCGTACGGCCACCCTCCAGGCGGCGGCCGACCTGTTCGGCCAGGGCAGCACGACGTACAACACGGTGGCCAACACCTGGGCCGCGGTGAACGTCGGCACCCGGGTCTCCGGCGGCGTCACGGTCACCGACCCGGGCAACCAGACCAGCACCGTCGGACAGCCCGCCGGCCTGCAGATCAGGGCGAGCAGCAGCACCGCGGGCACCCTGTCCTACAGCGCGAGCGGGCTCCCGGCCGGTCTGTCGATCAACTCCTCGACCGGCCTGGTCTCCGGCACGCCCACGACCGCGGGGACCAGCAGTGTGACGGTCACCGTCAAGGACTCGGCCGACAGGAGCGGGACGGCGTCCTTCACCTGGACGGTGAGCACGGGCGACAGCGGTGGAAGCGTCTTCGAGAACACCGACGACGTCTCCATACCGGACGCGGGGCCCGCGGTCACCTCACCGCTCGCCGTCGGCCGCAGCGGCACCGCACCGAGCACCCTCAAGGCCGATGTCGACATCGTGCACAGCTACCGCGGTGACCTGGTGATCGACCTGGTCGCCCCGGACGGCACCGCCTACCGGTTGAAGGGCTCCAGCGCCTTCGACTCCGCGGCCGGAGTGAAGACGACCTACACCGTCAACGCCTCCTCCGAGGCGGCGAGCGGCACCTGGAAGCTCAAGGTCCAGGATGTGTACGCCCGGGACACCGGCCACATCAACAGCTGGAAGCTGACCTTCTGACGGGGCGTCCGGCCGACTCGCCGTCACGGTGAGCCCACCGGCCCACGGTACGGCGCTCGGGGAGCAACCCCCGGGCGCCGCCGGTGTCCGTATTCCGGATCCCGGTCGTCGGGCAACGGACGATTTCCGGCCAACCTGGTGAACGCCCGATGACATGTTCGCATACCGGTGGCAGTCTCTCCTCGCACCACATCACCACCCGCACCTCCTAACCCCCCACACACCAGGAGGAGTTCGAGTGAGCTCTGCCACCCCCCACATATCCCGTACGTCCCGCGCACGGCTGGCCGCGGGCGCGCTGGCCGCGGGCGGTCTGCTGGCCGCCGGTCTCGCGACCGGCTCGGCCGACGCCGCTTCCGCCGGTGACGCACCGAAGGCCCAGCCCACCAAGCTCTCCGCCTCCCAGCGCGCCGAACTGCTGCGGGAGGCCGACGCCAGCAGGGCCGCCACCGCGCGGTCGCTCGGTCTCGGCGCGAAGGAGAGGCTGGTCGTCCGCGACATCGTCAAGGACGTCGACGGCACCACCCACACGCGCTACGACCGCACCTACTCCGGTCTCCCCGTTCTCGGCGGCGACCTCATCGTCCACGAGACGAAGAGCGGTACGCGCCAGGGAGTCACCAAGGCCACGACGGCGGGGATCCGCGTGGCGAGCACCGAGGCCGCCGTCTCCCCCGAGGCCGCCGGGAAAAGCGCGCTCAGGACCGCCAGGGCGGCGGAGGGCGCCGAGGCGGCCAAGGGCGCCGAGCCCCGCAAGGTGATCTGGGCCGCCTCCGGCAAGCCCGTCCTGGCGTGGGAGACCGTCACCGGCGGCTTCCAGAAGGACGGCACGCCCAGCGAGCTGCATGTCATCAGCGACGCGCGGACCGGCAAGAAGCTGTACGAGTACCAGGCCGTCCACACCGGCTCCGGCGAGAGCCAGTACGGCGGCAAGGTCGAGCTGAGCACCACCAAGTCCGGCTCGGAGTTCTCCCTCAAGGACGGCGACCGCGGCGGCCACACCACCGGGGACCTCGGCCACGGCGAGTCGGGCGAGGCCAAGGTCTTCACCGACGCCGACGACACCTGGGGCAACGGCAAGGCCGACGAGCCGCAGACCGCCGCCGTCGACGCCCACTACGGCGCGGCCCTGACCTGGGATTACTACAAGAGCGTGCACGGCCGCAACGGCATCAAGGGTGACGGCAAGGGCGCCGGCTCCCGGGTCCACTACGGCAAGGCGTATGTCAACGCCTTCTGGGAGGACAGCTGCTTCTGCATGACCTACGGCGACGGTGAGGGCGACAAGAAGCCCCTCACCTCCATCGACGTCGCCGCGCACGAGATGACGCACGGCGTCACCTCCGCCACCGCCGACCTCACGTACAGCGGCGAGTCCGGCGGCCTCAACGAGGCCACCTCCGACATCTTCGCCACGGCCGTCGAGTTCAAGGCGGGGAACAAGGAGGACGTGGGCGACTACCTCGTCGGCGAGAAGATCGACATCGCGGGCGACGGCAAGCCGCTGCGCTATATGGACAAGCCCAGCAAGGACGGCAAGTCCAAGGACGCCTGGTACGACGGCGTCGGCAACGAGGACGTGCACCACTCCTCCGGTGTCGCGAACCACTTCTTCTACCTGCTGTCCGAGGGCAGCGGCGCGAAGGAGATCAACGGCGTGAAGTACGACAGCCCGACCGCCGACGGCTCGAAGGTCGAGGGCATCGGCCGGGACAAGGCCGAGAAGATCTGGTTCAAGGCCCTCACCACCTACATGACCTCGAACACCGACTACAAGGCCGCGCGTGAGGCGACCCTGAAGGCCGCGACCGACCTCTACGGGGCCGACAGCGCCGAGGCCAAGGGCGTCGGCAGTGCCTGGGCGGGCGTCAACGTCAAGTGATCCCCGTCTCCCGTCGCCCGGTGAGCCCGGGCTCCGGGTGACCGGTGACGGGAACGAGCCGGGCCGTGCCCGGAACCGGAGCGGACCCCTCTGGGCCGGGCGCAGGTCCCGTCCGGGCGATCTTCGAGGATCAGCCCGCGGCGTCGGCACTCCCCGGCCGGGGCCCCCATGCATCGCGGACCTGGAGGCACCTCCCGGACGGAGTCCGGGGGAGGGACTTGTGAAACACGCTCCCTAACGCATCAGCACTCCGGCCGCCTCCGCGGTCGTCTCCGACGGCACGGTCACCAGGCCCAGTTCGGCGCTGCTCGCCAGCAGCGGGTGAGCGGGCAGGATCCGGACCGTGTAACCGAAGGGGCCGGTACGGTTCAGGGCGAGCGGTCCCTCGTACAGCCACCGGCCCTCGGTGTCGCGCCCTCCGGAGGGCTTGAGCGCCACCGCCGCCCCGTCCCTGATCCGGTCCTCGCCGTCGACGCGCCCGGCGACGGCCTGCACCTCGACATCGTCGGGGGTCAGTTCGTCCAGCGCGATCCGGACCCGCAGCGACAGCGTCGACCCCAGCTCGGCACTGCCGTTGACCTCGGCGGCCGTACCGGTCTCCACATGGTCGACGGCGACCCGCGGCCAGCAGGACCGGACCCGGGCCTTCCAGTCGGCCAGCTGCCTGGCCCCGGCCGCGTCGAGCGTACGGTGGGCGAGGGCAGCGGGGGCGTACAGCCGCTCCACGTACTCACGGACCATCCGTCCGGCCAGGACCTTGGGGCCCAGCGAGACGAACGTCTGCCGGACCATCTCGATCCAGCGGTCGGGCAGGCCGCCGCGGCCGCGGTCGTAGAAGCACGGCGCGACCCGCTCCTCCACGAGCTTGTAGAGAGCGTCGGCCTCCAGATCGTCGCGCCGCTCCTCGGTGGTGGTGGCGGCACCGTCGGCCGTGGGGATCGCCCAGCCGAAGTCGGGCTCGAACCACTCGTCCCACCAGCCGTCCAGCACCGAAAGGTTGAGACCGCCGTTGAGCGCGGACTTCATGCCCGAGGTGCCGCACGCCTCCAGGGGGCGCAGCGGGTTGTTGAGCCAGACGTCGCACCCGGGGTAGAGCTTCCGGGCCATCCCCATGCCGTAGTCGGGCAGGAACACCAGGCGGTGGCGCACGCGGGGGTCGTCGGAGAACTTCACCAGCTCCTGGACGAGCCGCTTGCCGCTGTCGTCGGCGGGGTGTGCCTTGCCCGCGACGACGATCTGGACGGGGCGCTCCGGGTCGAGCAGCAGCCGCATCAGCCGCTCGCGGTCGCGCAGCATGAGGGTGAGCCGCTTGTAGGAGGGGACGCGGCGGGCGAAACCGATGGTGAGCACCTCGGGGTCCAGGACGCCGTCGATCCAGCCGAGTTCGGCGGTCCCGGCGCCTCGTTGCCGCCAGGAGGCGTACAGCCGCTCGCGCACCTCCTCCACCAGCTGTTCGCGCAGGACCCGGCGGAGCTCCCAGATGTCGTCGTCGGGGATGTCGGCAAGGGCGTCCCAGCGGGGTGCGCCGCCGGTGGAGAGGGCGTCCTCGGCCCGTCCGACGCCGATCTGCCGGGCGCCGAGCCGGAAGACCTCCGGGGCGACCCAGGTGGGTGCGTGCACTCCGTTGGTGACGGAGGTGATGGGCACCTCCTCGGGGTCGAAGCCGGGCCACAGTCCGGCGAACATCTCCCGGCTGACCCTGCCGTGCAGGGTGGAGACGCCGTTGGCCCGCTGGGCGAGGCGCAGGCCCATCACGGCCATGTTGAAGAGGTTGGCCTCGCCGCCCGGGTAGGTCTCCATCCCGAGCTGGAGGATGCGTCCGACGTCGACGCCGGGCAGCTCGCCGCCCTCGCCGAAGTGACGGGCGACCAGCTCGCGGTCGAAGCGGTCGATTCCGGCCGGAACGGGCGTATGGGTGGTGAACACGGTACCGGCGCGGACGGCCTCCAGCGCGGCGTCGAAGCCCAGGCCCTGCTCGCCCAGCTCGCGGATGCGCTCCAGGCCGAGGAAGCCCGCGTGGCCTTCGTTGGTGTGGAAGACCTCGGGCTCGGGGTGGCCGGTGAGCCGGCAGTACGCACGGACGGCGCGGACGCCGCCGATGCCGAGCAGCATCTCCTGGAGGAGCCGGTGCTCGCTGCCGCCGCCGTAGAGCCGGTCGGTGACATCACGCTCGCCGGGCCCGTTCTCCTCCACATCCGAGTCCAGGAGCAGCAGCGGCACCCGGCCGACCCGGGCCTGCCAGATGTACGCGCGCAGGGACCGGCCGCCGGGCAGGTCGAGGGCGACCTGGCTGGGCCGGCCGTCGGCCTCGCGGAGCATGTCGAGCGGGAGCTCGTTGGGGTCGAGGACCGGGTACTGCTCCTGCTGCCAGCCGTCCCGGGAGAGGGACTGCCGGAAGTAGCCGTGCCGGTAGAGCAGTCCGACGCCGATGAGGGGCGCGCCGAGGTCGCTGGCGGCCTTGAGATGGTCCCCGGCGAGGATGCCGAGGCCGCCCGAGTACTGCGGGAGGGCTGCGGTGATACCGAATTCGGGGGAAAAGTAGGCAATGGCGGCGGGCAGCTCGGGGTCGGCGGTCTGGTACCAGCGGGGATTGCCGAGGTAGTCGTCCAGATCGTCGGCCGCGGCGGTGAGCCGGCGGAGGAATCTGCGGTCCTCGGCGAGGTCGGTGAGGCGGGCGGCGGACACGGAGCCGAGCAGCCGCACGGGGTCTCCCCCGGCTGCCTCCCAGCCGTCGGGGTCGACGGCCTGGAACAGCTCGCGGGTTTCGGAATGCCAGGACCAGCGCAGATTGCGCGCCAGTTCGCTGAGCGGTCGTAGGGGTTCCGGAAGGACGGGGCGCACGCTGAATCGACGAATGGCCTTCACAGTTCTCCACCTTCGCAGGGCGCCCGCAAGACCTCTGGGACGCACACCAAAGTGCAAGCAGCCTTCACCCTTCGACGGTAGCCGCGGCCTGCCGCCCGCAGCCACGGCGCACGGCCCGCAACGCTCCCATGCGCCCGAACGGTCGCACTGCTCCGGTTCGGCCGGAAATCACCGCAACCTTTACACGCCCTCCTTGGATGCCGTCGATTCCACTCACGTTCACAGTCTTGTACTGGTCGGTAGTTGACGAGACGCTGACCTGTGTCGAGTTGCGGTCGAGGATGGGAAACACCACATGGCAATGGAGCGACACCGCCGTCTGCGGCTGACGGGCACCGCGACAGCGGTGGCCACGGCAGCCGTATTTTCGGCCATCACCCTGCCCGCACAGGCCGCCCCGGATGAAGGGCGGATATTGGGCGCCGACTCCCCCGGCGCCATCAACAACAGCTACATCGTCACCCTGAAGTCCGGTTCGGGAGCGGATACCCCCATCACGGTGGGCAAGGACCTCGCCCGGAAGTACGGCGCGGAGATACGTCATACATACGGCACGGCCCTCAACGGCTTCGCGATGGAGCTCGGCGAGGCTCAGGCCAAGCTGCTCGCGGCCGATCCGGATGTGGCCTCCGTCACGCAGAACACGAGGGTGAGCATCGACCGGACGCAGACGAGCCCGCCCTCCTGGGGCCTGGACAGGATCGACCAGCCCAGCCTTCCCCTGGACAAGTCCTACAGCTCGCCGGACAGCGCGGGCGCGGGGGTGAAGGCGTACGTCATCGACACCGGTGTGCGCACCTCGCACCAGGACTTCGGAGGCCGGGCGACCAGCGGCTGGGACTTCATCGGCAACGATGCGACCGCCCAGGACGGCCATGGCCACGGCACCCATGTCGCCGCCACCATCGCCGGCGCCTCCCACGGCGTGGCGAAGGAGGCCGGCATCGTCGCCGTCCGGGTACTGGGCGCCGATGGGTCCGGCACGACCGCCCAGGTGATCGCCGGAATCGACTGGGTCACCAAGCACGCCCAGAAGCCCGCCGTGGCCAATATGAGCCTCGGCGGCCCCGCCAACCCCCAGCTGGACGCCGCCGTCCGCAACGCCGTCGCGGCCGGGGTGACGTTCACGGTCGCGGCGGGCAACGACGGCCTTCCCGCCGATCTCGCCTCACCCGCCCGGGTGAGCGAGGCCATCACCGTCGGGGCATCCGACATCAACGACAACAAGGCGTCCTTCTCCAACTGGGGCAGCAGGCTGGATCTGTTCGCCCCGGGTGTGGACATCACCTCGGCGTGGAACACGTCCGACACGGCGTCGAAGACCCTCTCGGGCACCTCGATGGCGGCACCGCACACAGCCGGTGCGGCGGCGCTCTACCTCGGCGACCACCCGGCGGCGACCCCGGGCGCCGTCGCCAAGGGACTGGTGGCCAAGGCGGCCCCCGACAAGATCCAGAGCCCGGGCCTGCTGTCGCCCAACCTGCTGCTGCAGGTGAACAACTGACCGACTGACACCAGGAGACCGAAGGTCCCGGACCGGTCCCGCCGCCCTCGGCGCGGGGCCGGTCCGTCTTTTTACCGTTACGCCCCGGTAGCACACCCGTGGACGGATTGCCCGCCCGTCCCTCGTGGGCAGGCTCCACCGGTAAACGAGATTCGCACCACAGGAACACCCCGGAACAGCCCCGTAGGACGCAGTCGCCCACCTGAGTGAACGCGGACAGGAGCGGCCATGCCCGCAGCCAGCACACCGTCAACGGAGCAGATAGTAAGGACAAAGGCCCATAAACGGGCTGAAACCGCAACACCTCCAGGTGATCCCGTGATCGGACGCATTCCCGTACTGGACATCCGCCCGCTCGTCGACTGCGGGCGCCGCCCGGCCAAGGCGGTCGTCGGCGAGAGTTTCCACGTCACCGCCACCGTCTTCCGTGAAGGCCACGACGCGGTCGCCGCGAACGTGGTCCTCAGGGATCCGGCCGGCCGCGCGGGTCCCTGGACACCCCTGCGTGAACTCACCCCCGGCACCGACCGCTGGGGCGCCGAGGTCACTCCCGATGCCGAGGGCCGCTGGACCTACACCGTCGAGGCCTGGAGCGATCCCGTCGCGACCTGGCGGCACCACGCACAGATCAAGATCCCCGCCGGGATCGACACCGGCCTCGTCCTCGCCGAAGGGGCCGCGCTGCACGAGGAGGCGGCCGCCGGGGTGCCCAAGAGCGAGGGCCGCGAGTCCGTGCTGCTCGCCGTGGACGCGCTGCGGGACGAGAGCAGACCGGCCGCGGCGCGCCTCGCCGCCGCCCTCGCCCCCGATGTCGTCGCCACCCTGGACCGGCATCCGGTGCGCGAGCTGGTCACGGCCTCCCGTCCGCTCCCCCTCCAGGTCGAGCGCCGGCGCGCACTGTACGGGTCGTGGTACGAACTCTTCCCGCGCTCCGAGGGCGCTGTGGTGAAGGAGGGGCGCCCGCCCGTCAGCGGCACGTTCCGTACGGCCGCCGAACGGCTGCCCGCCGTCGCCGCCATGGGCTTCGACGTCGTCTATCTCCCCCCGGTCCACCCGATCGGCACCGCCTACCGCAAGGGCCCCAACAACAGCCTCTCGGCGGGGCGGTACGACGTCGGCTCCCCCTGGGCCATCGGCTCCCCCGACGGCGGCCATGACGCCCTCCACCCCGACCTCGGCACCCTGGAGGACTTCGACCTCTTTGTGAAGAAGGCGGCCGACCTGCGGATGGAGGTGGCCCTCGACTTCGCGCTCCAGTGCTCGCCGGACCACCCGTGGGTGCGGAAACACCCCGAATGGTTCCACCACCGGGCCGACGGCACCATCGCGTACGCCGAGAACCCCCCGAAGAAGTACCAGGACATCTACCCCGTCGCCTTCGACACCGATATGGGCGGGATCGTCGCCGAGACCCTGCGGGTCCTGCGGTTCTGGATGGGCCACGGCGTACGGATCTTCCGGGTCGACAATCCGCACACCAAACCGGTGGTCTTCTGGGAGAAGGTCATCGGCGAGATCAACCGCACCGACCCGGACGTCATCTTCCTCGCCGAGGCCTTCACCCGCCCCGCGATGATGCACACGCTCGCCGCCATCGGCTTCCAGCAGTCGTACACGTACTTCACCTGGCGCAACGGCAAACAGGAGCTGACCGAGTACCTCACCGAGCTGTCCGGCGAAGCGGCCTCGTACATGCGACCGAATTTCTTCGTGAACACCCCCGATATCCTGCATGCCTATCTCCAGGACGGCGGGCGGCCCGCGTTCGAGGTCCGCGCCGTCCTCGCCGCCACCCTCTCCCCCACCTGGGGGGTCTACGCCGGGTACGAGCTGTGCGAGAACAGGCCGGTGCGCGCGGGCAGCGAGGAGTACCTCGACTCCGAGAAGTACCAGCTGCGCCCGCGCGACTGGGAGGGAGCCGAGCGCGAGAACCGTACGATCGCCCCGCTCATCACCGCGCTCAACCGGATCCGGCGCCGCCATCCGGCGCTCCAGCAGCTGCGCTCTCTGCACTTCCACGCGGTCGACAACGACGCGGTGATCGCCTACTCCAAGCGCGCGGGGAACGACTGCGTGCTCACCGTCGTCAACCTCGACCCCCACCACACCCAGGAGGCGACGGTCTCGTTGGACATGCCGGAACTCGGCCTCGACTGGCACGAGTCCGTCCCGGTGCGCGACGAGCTCACCGGTGAGACCTACCACTGGGGCAGGGCCGACTACGTGCGCCTCGAGCCGGGCACCACGCCCGCGCACGTACTGACCCTGCGACCGTCCTCACCGATCGGAGGGTCACCCACAACATGATCGTCAACGAGCCCGTCCAGGACACCTTCGAGGACACTCCGGCCAAGGACCGCGATCCCGACTGGTTCAAACGCGCCGTCTTCTACGAAGTCCTGGTGCGCTCCTTCCAGGACAGCAACGGCGACGGCATCGGCGACCTCAAGGGCATCACCGCCAAGCTGGACTATCTGCAATGGCTGGGGGTGGACTGCCTCTGGCTGCCGCCGTTCTTCGAATCGCCGCTGCGCGACGGCGGCTACGACGTGTCCGACTACACCGCCGTCCTCCCCGACTTCGGTGACCTCGCCGACTTCGTGGAATTCGTCGACGCCGCGCACCAGCGCGGTATGCGGGTCATCATCGACTTCGTCATGAACCACACCAGCGACCAGCACGAGTGGTTCCAGCAGTCGAGGGCCGACCCCGAGGGGCCGTACGGCGACTACTACGTCTGGGCCGACGACGACAAGCAGTACCAGGACGCCCGGATCATCTTCGTCGACACCGAGGCGTCCAACTGGACCTTCGACCCGGTGCGCAAGCAGTACTACTGGCACCGCTTCTTCTCCCACCAGCCGGACCTCAACTTCGAGAACCCGGCGGTGCAGGAGGAGATCATCTCGGCGCTGCGCTTCTGGCTGGACCTCGGCATCGACGGCTTCCGGCTGGACGCCGTGCCCTACCTCTACGCCGAGGAGGGCACCAACTGCGAGAACCTTCCCCGCACCCATGAGCTGCTGAAGCGGGTCCGGGCCGAGATCGACGCCCACTATCCGGACACCGTGCTGCTCGCCGAGGCCAACCAGTGGCCGGAGGACGTCGTCGACTACTTCGGCGACTTCGGCAAGGGCGGCGACGAGTGCCATATGGCCTTCCACTTCCCGGTCATGCCACGGATCTTCATGGCCGTACGGCGGGAGTCCCGCTATCCCGTCTCCGAAATCCTCTCCAAGACCCCGGCCATTCCGTCGGGCTGCCAGTGGGGCGTCTTCCTCCGCAACCATGACGAGCTGACCCTCGAAATGGTCACGGACGAAGAGCGCGACTACATGTACGCGGAGTACGCCAAGGACCCACGGATGCGCGCCAACATCGGCATCCGGCGCCGTCTCGCGCCCCTGCTCGACAACGACCGCAACCAGATCGAGCTCTTCACCGCCCTGCTGCTGTCCCTGCCCGGCTCGCCGATCCTCTACTACGGCGACGAGATCGGCATGGGCGACAACATCTGGCTCGGCGACCGGGACGCGGTCCGCACCCCGATGCAGTGGACGCCCGACCGCAACGCGGGGTTCTCCTCCTGCGACCCCGGACGGCTGTTCCTGCCGACCATCATGGACCCGGTCTACGGCTACCAGGTCACCAATGTGGAAGCGTCCATGAGCAGCCCGTCGTCGCTGCTGCACTGGACGCGCAGAATGATCGAGATCCGTAAGCAGAACCCGGCGTTCGGCCTCGGATCGTTCACCGAACTGCCGTCCAGCAACCCGGCCGTCCTCGCGTTCCTGCGCGAAGTCCGCCTGCCCGGCGAGGGCGGAGACGACCTGGTGCTCTGCGTCAACAACTTCTCCCGCTTCGCCCAGCCGACCGAGCTGGACCTCCAGGCGTTCAACGGGCGGCACCCCGTCGAGCTGATCGGTGGGGTGCGATTCCCCGCCATCGGCGAACTGCCCTATCTGCTCACCCTTGCGGGACACGGCTTCTACTGGTTCCGGCTGCGCCGGCCGGGAAGCGGCTCCACGACATCCGGCGGAAACACCGGCGAGTGACGGACCGCCCGTGGCGGGGCAGCTCACCCGGTCGGCGATCGATCTCCGCGATCCGGTCCGTATCGGCCCGAATCCGGTTTCCGCCGTCCCGCCAGGGGCACTCTCTCTGAGTACCGCGCAGCGAATAGGCCAATCGCCTTACCTGTATGGACGATCCTCACCCGACACGTCCCGCACCGCCGGACAGCCTCCCCCATTGCTCTCAGCATGGGGGTGCCCCCACGCAATCCGGGGCACTTAGCGCCTCTGTGGTGTACCCGGGGAAAGGACGCGACGCCATGTCGGAAGGCTCGACCCGCGCCAACCCCGCCCGTGCGGCCTCCCCCGCCCCCGCGGGCCCGTCCGTCGGGCCTCCCCGGGCGCTGCTCCCCTCGCTCGTACCGCTGTTGCGCGAATGGCTCCCACGGCAGCGATGGTTCGCGGGAAAGGGCCGGCCGATCACGGGCTTCTCCCTCGTCTCCGCCACCGAGCTGCTGCCCTGCGGGGCGGGCGGCGCCGCGCCGGGGCTGCTCCATCTGCTCGTACGGGCCCAGCAGTCCGGCCCGCAGCGGACGCAGCCCGGACCGGCGGACTGCTATCAGCTGCTCCTCGGCATCCGCTCCGCCCTGCCGCCGCAGCTGGCCCATGCGCTGATCGGCCGGCCCACCGGCGGACCGCTGCACGGCCGTACGGTCTACGAGGCCCTGCAGGACCCGAAGCTGGCCGGGCTGCTGCTGGAACGGCTCCGGGTGCCGGGACGACTCGGCGCGCTCTGCTTCACCCGCGCCCCGTCCACCTCCATCCCCTCGGGGCTCACCCCTCGCACGATCACCGCCGAGCAGTCCAACTCCTCGGTGGTGTACGGCGACGCGTACATCCTCAAGGTGTTCCGGCGCGTGGGCGCGGGCACCAACCCCGATCTGGAGCTGCCGCTCGCGCTCGCACGGGCCGGGTGCGGCCGGGTGCCGCACCCGACGGCCTGGTTCGAGACCTCGCCCGACCTCCCGCCCGAGCCGCCCCCCGGTACGTCCCCCGCCGACGCGTACGCAGTGGGCGGCCGGCCGGGCCCGGAACCGATGACGCTGGGCATCCTGCAGCCCTTCCTTCCCGGTTCGGCCGACGGCTGGCAGCTCGCCCTGAACTCCCTGGCCGTACGGGCCGACTTCACCGGTGCGGCGCGAGCGCTCGGCCGGGCCACGGCCGAGGTGCACACCGCTCTGGCCTCGGCGCTCCCCACCTCCGTCCTGAGGCGGCAGCAGATCGAGCTGCTCGCATCGGGGATGACGGAGCGTCTGGATGCGGCCGCCGCGGCCGTCCCCGCCCTGCGCCCCTACCGCGATCCGCTGCGCGCCGCCTTCGAGGAGTTCGCCGAGCTGGGGCGGCGCGGCCGCACCTGGCCCGCCCAGCGCATACACGGTGATCTGCACCTCGGCCAGACGCTGCGCACCGCCCACGACGGCCGCTGGGCCCTGATCGACTTCGAGGGAGAACCGGCCCGGCCCATCGCCGAGCGCCGCCGTCTCCAGCCGGTGGCCCGCGACATCGCCGGCATGCTCCGGTCCTTCGACTACGCCGCCCGTACACACCATCCCGCGCCGGACACATCCGCCTGGTCACACGCATGGGCGAAGCAGAATCGTGCCGCCTACTGCGACGGCTACGCCGAGGCGGCAGGGGTCGATCCACGCGACGAGCCCGAGCTGATGCGGGCGTACGAGACGGACAAGGCCGTGTACGAGGTGCTGTACGAGGCTCGGCACCGGCCGGACTGGCTCCCGGTGCCGATGGCGGCGATCCACCGTCTCGCGGGCGTGAGGGACGTGGACCCGGCGCCGGGCGCGCGCCGCGGGCCGGTCGTACGGCCCGCGCCGGAGGACCGGCCGGCCCCGGTGGTCCGGCGCGCCCCGGAAGCCCGTACGTCGCAGGAGGCCCGTACCCCTCAGACGGCGCAGCGCGCACGAGGAAAGCGGCCGGGTCCGGGAGTTCCCCCCGCGCCGCCCGCATGACCCGCACGACTCCGGGTTACTCGTCGCCCAGCGGGGTGGCGGCCCGGACCTCCGTCCGATGCCCAGCTCCCGTGCCGGGGAGCACGGCCCCGCCGCCGCGAGGCGTACCCGCCCGGCTCGCCCCTCCGAGGAGGACCCACTCGTGACCCCCCGTCGCCCCTCGTCCGACCCCCGTCCGTCCGCCGCTCCGCGTCCGTCCGCTGCTCCGCGTCCGCCCGCCGCCCGCCCGTCGGGAGACGAGGAGATCCGGCGCGACGCACCTGACGCTCCGTCAACGCGGCGTGCCGGACGCCGTCAGCGCAAGAGTGCCCCGGACGCCACGCCCCCCGCCGGGGGACGGGAGGCCACCGGGGACCGGCAGGAACAGCGGGGCGCCGGGCCGGCCGCGGCCGGCCCGGGACGAGCCAAGGGGGGGACGGCACGCCCCGAGGCGACCCCCGCGGCGCGGAGCGCCGGACCACGGGAGGCCCCGGCCCCGGGCGCCCGGACAGCCGCGGAGACCGGCACGGTTGCCCGGACCCCGACGGACGCGCGGACCCCGACGGTCGCAGCGGGCGGACCGGGTGCGGCAGGAGGGGCGGAGGACGGCAGGAGCGAGGCGACGGCCCACGCGGGCGTGCGGGACGCGGCGCCGCCGGACCCCGGTGAGCGCCACCGTCTGCTCAGCGGCTCCCACCACGATCCGCACGGTCTGCTCGGCGCCCACCCCGCCCCCGGTGGGGTCCTCTTCCGCACACTGCGTCCCTTCGCCCGCTCCGTCGCCGTCGTCGCGGACGGCCTGCGGGCCGAGCTGATCTCCGAGGCCGACGGTCTCTTCGCGGGCTTTCTGCCGCTGAGCGAGATGCCCGACTACCGGCTCGCGGTGACGTACGGGGAGGGCGACGGTGACACGACGACGCTCCACGACCCGTACCGCTTCCTGCCCGCCCTCGGCGACCTCGATCTGTACCTGATCGGCGAGGGGCGCCATGAGCAGCTCTGGCACGCGCTGGGCGCGCATCCGATGACCCATCAGGGCGTCGCCGGGACCCGCTTCACCGTCTGGGCGCCGAACGCCCGGGGCGTACGCGTGGTCGGTGACTTCAACTGCTGGGACGGCACCGGGTTCCCGATGCGGTCCCTCGGCTCCTCCGGCGTGTGGGAGCTGTTCCTGCCCGGAATCGGCGAGGGCACGCTCTACAAGTTCGAGATCACCCGGCCCGACGGCTCCCGGACCCTCCGCGCGGATCCGATGGCCCGCCGCACCGAGTGCCCGCCGTGCACGGCCTCGGTCGTCACCGCCTCCCACCACAGTTGGGACGACCAGGACTGGATGGAGCACCGTGCCGACCGTCGCGTCGACCAGTCGCCCTTCTCCGTCTACGAGGTCCATCTGCCGTCGTGGCGGCTTGGCCTGACGTATCGTCAACTGGCTGAGCAGCTCCCCGCCTATGTCAAGGAGCTCGGCTTCACGCATGTGGAGCTGATGCCGGTGGCCGAGCACCCCTTCGGCGGCTCGTGGGGGTACCAGGTCACCTCCTACTACGCGCCGACCTCCCGTCTGGGCACCCCCGACGACTTCAAGTACCTCGTCGACGCTCTGCACCGGGCCGGTATCGGGGTGCTCGTCGACTGGGTCCCGGCGCACTTCCCGAAGGACGAATGGGCGCTGGCCCGGTTCGACGGGACTCCGCTGTACGAGCCCGCTGACCCGGCTCGCGCCGAGCACCCGGACTGGGGCACGCTCGAGTTCGACTACGGCCGCCGGGAGGTCCGTAACTTCCTCGTCGCGAACGCCGTCTACTGGTGCGAGGAGTTCCATATCGACGGGCTGCGGGTCGACGCCGTCGCCTCGATGCTCTACCTCGACTACTCGCGCGAGGACGGCCAGTGGTCGCCGAACGAGTACGGCGGCCGCGAGAACCTCGACGCCGTCGCCTTCCTCCAGGAGATGAACGCCACCGTCTACCGGCGCTGCCCCGGTGTGGTCACGATCGCCGAGGAGTCCACGGCCTGGGACGGCGTCACCCGAGCGACCCACCACACGGGACCGGGCGGCTTCGGCGGGCTGGGCTTCGGCCTGAAGTGGAACATGGGCTGGATGCATGACTCGCTCGGTTATATGCAGCACGATCCGGTCCACCGCAAGTACCACCACCATGAGATGACCTTCTCGATGGTGTACGCCTACAGCGAGAACTATGTGCTGCCCATCTCCCACGACGAGGTCGTGCACGGCAAGCGGTCACTGGTGACGAAGATGCCGGGCGACTGGTGGCAGCGGCGCGCCAACCACCGTGCCTACCTGGGCTTCATGTGGGCACACCCGGGCAAGCAACTGCTGTTCATGGGACAGGAGTTCGCCCAGGGCGCGGAGTGGTCGGAGGAGCACGGTCCCGAGTGGTGGCTGATGGACGACACGTACCACTCCGCGGGCGACCACCGCGGCGTACGCGACCTCGTCCGCGACCTCAACCGGGTCTACGCGGGCCAGCCGGCCCTGTGGGAGCGCGACACCGACCCCTCCGGCTTCGCCTGGGTCGAGGGGGACGCGGCGGAGGACAACGTCTTCGCCTTCCTCCGCCACGACGCCTTCGGCAACCCGCTGCTGTGCGTCAGCAATTTCTCCCCGGTGGTCCGCCACGACTACCGCATCGGCGTGCCGGACCACGACGCGGGATGGCAGGAGATCCTCAACACGGACGCGGCGCGGTACGGGGGCAGCGGGGTCACCCACCCCGATGTGCTGAAGGCGGAGGCGACGCCGTGGCAGGGTCGCGCGAGGAGCGTCGTCGCGGTGCTTCCGCCCCTGGCGACCGTCTGGTTCCGCCCGGCGTGACGGGGCGGGGGCGCCCACGGTTGTCGAGGTGAACCCCGCGCTTCCCGGGGTGAGCCCGCGGTCCTCGGGTGAAGAGGACCGCGGGCTCCGTGCTGTTGCCACCAACTGCCGTTGTGACCTGTGCGGTGGTGACCGCTACCGCGGTGACGTGCTGTCCGGGGCCGGTCGTTCCGGCGTCCGTGGGCTCGGTCAGCGGTACGCCGTCAGCCGGTCACAGCCCTCTCCAGCCCCTTCGGCAGCTGCCCGGTGTGCACGATCCCCAGCGTCTGGGTCGCCCGCGTCAGGGCCACGTACAGGTCGCTGGTGCCGAACCGCGACGGCTCGACGACGAGGACCGTGTCGAACTCCAGCCCCTTCGCCTGACGGGGTTCGATGAGGACCACCGGCCGGGTGAGGTCCGGCTCGGCCCCCGCCGTGACGCCGGGGAGCCACGCCGCCAGTTCGGTGTGCAGCTCACCCGGGGCGATCACCGCGAGGCGGCCCTCGGCCGGAACGGCGTCCGCGACCTTCTCGGCCACCGTGGGCGCGAGGCCGTCCCGGGCGGTCTCGCGTACCCAGGGCCCCGTACCGGTCGACCGCACCGAGCTGGGCGGTTCGAAGTCCGGGTGCTCGGTCCTGAGCACGGCGGCCGCGACGTCCATGATCTCCGAGGGCGTGCGGTAGTTGACCGCCAGCCGGATGTGCTCCCAGCGGTCGTCGACGTACGGCCGGAGGATCCTGTCCCACGACCCGGCACCGGACTCCTCCGCGGTCTGCGCCGGGTCGCCGACGAGGGTCAGCGAGCGGGTGGGACAGCGCCGCATCAGCAGCCGCCACGCCATCGGCGACAGCTCCTGTGCCTCGTCCACGATGATGTGGCCGAACGCCCATGTGCGGTCGGCCGCGGCCCGCTCGGCGGCGCTGCGGTGGTCGGCCTCCTCGTGGCGTTCGGCCATCCGCTGGGCGTCGATGATGTCGTGGGCGCCCAGCACCTCGGAGTCCTCGTCGTCCCGGTCCTCGAACTCGTAGGTCCGGGAGGCGTACGAGACCTCCAGGACGCCCTGGGCGTAGGCGATCTGCTCGCGGCGCTCCCGCTCTGCGGCGGCGCGGGCGGCCCGGTCGTCGTCGCCGAGGAGTTCCGCGGCCTCGTCCAGCAGCGGGATGTCGGCCTCGGTCCACGCCCCCCGTGTCGTACGGCAGATGACGGCCGCGTCCTCGGCGGGCAGATGGGTGGGGTCCGCGAGGAAGTCGGCGACCAGACGCTGGGGCGTGAGACGCGGCCACAGCTGCTCGACGGCGGCGTGCACGTCCGGGTTGGCGTCGAGCTCCTCCCGTAGCAGGGCGATGTCGCTCGCGTCGAGAAGGCTCGTGCCGTCGTAGGGGTCCGTGCCGATGCGCTCGGCGAGCATGTCGGTCAGCTCGTTGAGGACGTAGCCCTCGAAGTACTCGCGGGCCGCGTTGTGCGGGAGCCGGGTCTCCCGGGCGCGGTCGCGGCAGACCCGCACCAGGTCGGCGTCGAGCAGCAGCGCCTCCCGGTCGTGGATGACCGCGAGCACCGGGTCGGGCAGCGCCTGCCGGTCGCGTACGACGGCGGCGAGGACGTCCGCCATGTCCGCCCGGCCCTTGACGGCCGCGGCGTGTGGGGTGTCGGTGGCGGTGACGCGTACGCCCGGGTACAGCTCGCCGGGGGTCGCCAACAGCACCCCCGTCTCACCGAGCGAGGGCAGCACGTCGCCGATGTAGCGGAGGAACGACGGGTTGGGCCCGACGATGAGCACGGCCCGCCTGGCCAGCAGCTCCCGGTGCTCGTACAACAGATACGCCGCCCGGTGCAGCGCCACCGCGGTCTTGCCGGTGCCGGGGCCGCCCTCGACGACGAGGACTCCGCGGTGCGGTGCGCGGATGATGCGGTCCTGCTCCGCCTGGATGGTCCGCACGATGTCGCTCATCCGGCCGGTGCGCGCCGAGTTCAGCGCGGCGAGCAGGACGGCGTCGCCGGACGGGTCCTCGTGGCCGGTGCGGGTGGGGTCGCCGAGATCCAGGATCTCGTCGTGCAGGGCGGTCACGGTGCGGCCCTCGGTGGTGATGTGCCGACGGCGGCGCAGTCCCATGGGGGTGTGGCCGGTGGCGAGATAGAAGGGGCGGGCGACCGGGGCGCGCCAGTCGATGAGGACCGGGGTGTGATCGGCGTCGTCCTCACGGATTCCGATACGGCCGATGTGGTACGTGGTGCCGACGCCACCGCCCGCCACGGAATCCGCCGCGAGATCGATGCGCCCGAAGCACAGGGAGCCCTCCACGGCGTTCAATGCGGCCAGCAGCCCGGACCGCTCGGCGACCAGGACCTCGCGTTCGACCCGCGCCTGGCGCCCGTTGCCCACGGGCTCCAGCGCGCCGGCGACGGAGGCCTCGACACCACCGCGCAGGACATCGACGCGCCGGTGGAGACGGTCGATGAATTCCTGCTCATGACGCAATTCCTCGTCAGGAGATTCCGTATTTGACAATTCCACTCCCACCCGGATATGCTGTGTCCAGTTACTTCTCCGCGACACATTCATCAAAAGTCGCGAAAGATTCAATATACGCAAAGAAATCCCCCGGCTGTCAATTCGCCGGGGGATTTCTTTTGGGCGGACGGGGCTCCGTGCCGAGGCGGGAGCCTTGCGGGAGCGGAGGCGGGGCCCCGCGGGGGCGGAGGTGGGGCCCTGCGGGGGCGGACACGTGTCCTGCTCCGCCCGGGAGGTCAGCGACCGCAGGCGAAGAAGCCGCCGGAGTCCTCGGCCACGAGGAAACAGCCCCCGCACCGGGCGGCTACACCTTCACCGATTCCTTCGTGCCGCCGTCACGCTGGTCCGGCACCCCGGCGGCCGCGGCGGAGGCGTCGTCCTGGAGCGTCCGCTCGTCGAACGGCCGCTTCCCGGACAGCACCTCGGCCATCCGCTCCTTGTCGATCTCCTTGGTCCAGGTCCCCACCAGTACGGTCGCCACCGCGTTGCCCGCGAAGTTGGTCAGCGCCCGCGCCTCGCTCATGAAGCGGTCGATACCGACGATCAGCCCGACACCGTCCAGCAGCTCCGGCCGGTGCGACTGCAGTCCGCCCGCCAGAGTGGCCAGCCCCGCGCCCGTGACGCCCGCGGCACCCTTGGAAGCGATGATCATGAAGATGAGCAGCGAGATCTGCTGGCCGAGCGAGAGCGGGTCGCCCATCGCCTCGGCGACGAACAGCGAGGCCATGGTCAGGTAGATGGCGGTGCCGTCGAGGTTGAAGGAGTAGCCGGTCGGCACGGTGATGCCGACGACCGGCTTGCTGACCCCCAGGTGCTCCATCTTCGCGATGAGCCGCGGCAGCGCCGACTCCGACGAGGAGGTGGACAGGATCAGCAGGAACTCCCGCGCCAGGTACTTGAGCAGCGTGAAAAGGCCGATCCCGGCGACCAGCCGCAGCAGCGTGCCCAGCACGACCACCACGAACAGCAGGCAGGTGACATAGAAGCCGATCATGATGATGGCAAGGGACTTCAGCGCGTCGAGACCCGTCTCCCCGACCACCGCGGCGATCGCCCCGAAGGCACCGACCGGAGCCGCCCACATGATCATGGCCAGGACCCGGAAGACCAGCCGCTGGAGGTGTCCGATTCCTCTGAGGACCGGCTCGCCGGCCGGCCCCATGGCCTGGAGCGCGAAGCCGGTGAGCAGGGCGACCAGCAGCGTCTGGAGCACCTCACCACCGGTGAAGGCGGAGACCAGGGTGGTCGGGATGATGCCGAGGAGGAAGTCGGCGGTGGAGTCACTGGCGCCCTCGGCCTGGGCCTCGCCCGCGCTCCGCGCGGCCTCGGTGAGATGGAGCCCGGAGCCCGGCTCGAGGATGTTGCCCACCACCAGGCCGATCGCCAGCGCGACGGTGGACATCACCATGAAATAGCCCAGTGCGAGCCCGCCCACGGCGCCGACCTTGGCGGCCTTCCGCACCGAGCCGACGCCCAGCACGATCGTGCAGAAGATGACCGGCGAGATCATCATCTTGATCAGGTTCACAAAGCCGGTGCCCAGCGGCTTGAGCTCGACAGCCACCCCGGGTGCGGCGAACCCGACCGCGATGCCGAGGAGCACCGCGCCGATCACGGCGACGTAGAGGTAGTGGGTCCGGTCCCGCTTCCGGGCCTGGCCCGGCTGTGCCGGTGTCGGTTCCTGCGGCAAGGTCTGCGCAGCCACGGTGGTCTCCTTGTCCTGGCGCAGTACGTGCGGCTCACGTTCTGGACGGTCGCGCTGAATATCCAACGGCGGTGTGACAGCGGTCGCCCTTGCGTTCATATCGTTCACAGAACGCTCACCCCGAGGAGCGGCTCCCGACGAACGCCGGCCGCCGGCCGCCGGGGCAGACTGGCTGCATACGCATACCCCGCCCCCGCAGCCTGGCAGGCCGGCTCTTCGCGATGCAGGTCGTCCTGGTGGCGCTCGTGGTGACCGGATGCGCGATCTTCTCGTACCTCACGGCCCGGCGCCAGGCCGAGGACGCGGCGCGGCACCGGACGACCGCCGCGGCGCGGGCCGTCGCCGACTCCCCGTCGGTCCGGGAGGCGATCCGCACGGACGATCCCACGGCAACCCTCCAGCCGTACGCGGAGCGGGTCCGCCGGGACACCGGCGTCTGCCAAACATGCGGAGAAATACGACGATTGGGGCCCGGATAACAACGTTGTCACGGACCTGACGAGGGGTTATCCACAGGCATTGACCGCCCTTTCCCGGACTCGTACGTTCAGCGAGCAGCCCGCCGGGGCTAGGAGGAGGTCGTATCCGTGCGCCCCACCGTCCCACTGATCCTCACAGCGGTCCTGGCCGCGACCGCGCTCACCGCCTGCGGTGGCGGCCCGGGCAGCGACCCGGACACCGTCAAGGTCGCCTACAACCGCAACACCGACAACACGATCCGGTTCAAGGACGCCTATCTGGCGGCCGTGAAGAAGCAGTTCGAGAAGGCGCACCCCGGCAAGAAGGTCCGGCTGATCCCGATCCAGGCGCCCGACAACGAATACGCGGCCAAGACGCAGCAGATGATGCGCTCCCCCAGGACGGCGCCCGATCTGGTCTACGAGGACACCTTTCTCATCAACTCCGACATCACGGCGGGCTATCTGCGCCCGCTCGACGACTACCTCAAAACCTGGGACTCCTGGGACAGGTACATCGACACGGCGAAGACGGCGGCCAGAGCCGAGGACGGGAAGACGTACGGCGTCCCGGACGGTACCGACACCCGCGGGCTGTGGTTCAACAAGGAGCTCTTCGCCAAGGCCGGGCTGCCCTCCGACTGGCGGCCGAGGACCTGGGAGGACATCCTCGACGCCGCCCGCACGGTCAGGAAGAAGGTCCCCGGCGTCATCCCGCTGAACGTCTACACGGGCAAGGCGCCCGGCGAGGCGGCCGTCATGCAGGGCTTCGAGATGCTGGTGTACGGCACGGGCAAGGACCCGCTCTACGACCCCGGTGCCAAGAAATGGGTGGCCGGCGGCAAGGGCTTCCGGGATGCCCTCGGTTTCTTACGGACCGTGTACGCCGAGAAGCTCGGCCCGGATCCGTCCGACGCCCTCGACCCCAATGTCACCACGCATGTCGCCACGGACCTGCTGCCCGGGGGCAAGCTCGCGATCGGCCTCGACGGCTCCTGGATGGGCCAGCACTGGCTGAAGTCCGGCGGCAAGCCGTGGCCGGAGTGGTCCACGGTGCTCGGCCAGGCGCCGATGCCCACCCAGCACGGCCAGGCACCCGGCAGCGTCAGTATGTCGGGGGGCTGGACCTGGGCGATCCCGGCCAAGTCCCGGAACCCCGACCTCGCCTGGGAGTTCGTCAGAACGCTTCAGACAAAGGAGAACGCGGTCGAGTACGCGGTGGTCGGCGCACAGATCGCCGTCCGGGAGGACGTCGCGGAGGACCCGCGGTATCTGAAGTCCATGCCCGGCATCGACTTCTTCACCCGACTGGTCGACGTCACTCACTACCGCCCGGCCCTCCCCGTCTATCCGCAGGTCTCCACGGCGATCGGCGAGGCGATGGAGTCCGTGACGACCGGTGACGCCTCTCCGGCGGAGGCAGCGGAGGCCTACGACGAGCAATTGCGGTCGATCACCGACGGCGCTGTGGTCAGCAGGACCGGATGAGCACCGCGACCGCGAAGGCGGCGGCCGGCCCTGGTGCGGTGGCGGCCCCGGGCCCGCGCCGCCGCCACCGGGCGCCGCGCCTGCTCCCGCTCACCCCCGCCACGCTCCTCCTGCTGCTCTTCCTCGGCGGCCCGATCGGGTACTGCGTCTGGATCGCCTTCACCGACATGCGGCTGACCGGAGCGTCCACCACCGAGTTCGTCGGCCTGGAGAACTTCCGGCGCGCCTTCGCCGACGAGGCTTTCCGCAACGCCGTCGTGCTGACGCTCGTCTTCACCCTGCTCTCGTCGTTCCTCGGACAGAACACCCTGGGGCTGGTGCTCGCCGGCCTGATGCGGCGGGCCTCCGCACCGGTCCGCGCCGTCACCGGCTCGGTCGTCATCGCCGCATGGGTCCTGCCCGAAATCGTCGCGGGCTTTCTGCTGTACGCCTTCTTCCGCCGCGAGGGCACGCTCAACGCGGTCCTGGACTGGCTGCATCTGCCCGTCCAGAACTGGCTGTTCACCCTGCCCATCCTCGCCGTGTCCTTCGCGAATGTCTGGCGCGGCACGGCGTTCTCGATGCTGGTCTACTCCGCCGCGCTCTCCGGGATACCGCAGGAGATCAGCGAGGCGGCCCAGGTCGACGGCGCGCGGGGATGGCAGCGGCTCTGGCGCATCACGCTGCCGATGATCCGCCGCTCCATCGGCACCAATCTGATGCTCAACACCCTCCAGACCCTCTCGGTCTTCGGGTTGATCTGGGCCATGACCCGGGGCGGCCCCGGCCATCGCAGCCAGACACTCCCGGTGTTCATGTACGACCAGGCGTTCCTGAAGTCCCTGATCGGCTACGGCACGGCGGTGGCGCTGCTGCTCCTCCTGGTCGGGGCGCTGTTCTCGGTGGTCCATCTACGACTGATGCGTACGGAGGTGTGACCATGACGCGAGCCACCAGGCACCGGCTGGCGGTGGACGCTGCGCTGCTCGCCGTGGCCGCCGCCTTCGTCCTGCCGCTGGCCTGGCTGGTCCTGGCCTCTCTCGACGCGGACGCCGGCTTACGGGTCGCTTCCCCCTCCCCGGTGACACTGGACAACTTCTCCGCGGTGCTGGACCCGGAGATCACCTACCGTCCGATGCTCAACAGCCTGCTGCTGTGCGGGGGCGCGACCGCGCTCACGATCGTCTGCGCGGCCCTGGCGGCGTACCCGCTCTCCCGGTTCCCCTCACGCCTCAACCGCCCGTATCTGCTGACGGTCCTCTTCGCCACCTCTCTGCCCATCACCGCGATCATGGTTCCGGTCTACGGGCTGTTCGTGCAGGTGGACCTGATCGACACGCTGCACGGCACGGCCCTGTTCCTCGCTGCCTCCCAACTGCCCTTTGCCATATGGCTGATGAAGAACTTCATGGACGGCGTCCCCACTGTTCTGGAGGAGGCCGCCTGGACCGATGGCGCCTCCGCGCTCCAGACCCTCATACGGGTCGTCCTGCCCCTGATGAGCCCGGGCGTGACTGTGGTGATTATCTACAGCTTCCTCATGATGTGGGGCAATTTCTTCGTCCCCTTCATGCTGCTGCTCACACCGGAGCAACTGCCCGCCTCCGTCAGTATCTTCACCTTCTTCGGCAATCATGGCGCGGTGGTCTACGGGCAGTTGGCGGCCTTCTCGATCCTGTACTCGACCCCGGTGGTGCTGCTGTACGTGCTGATAGCAGGCCGCCTCGGCGACGGCTTCGCGCTCGGCGGCGGCGTGAAGGGCTGAGAGGCCACTCTGCCCTCCGAGCCCTCCGTCCGTCCGGCGTACGCAGGAAGCGCTCGGTCCGCCGAAGCCTCGGTCCGACGGAGCACCCCGCCCGCCGTGCCCGCGAGCGCTCGGTCCGGCGAGCCCTTCGAGCACGCCCTTTCGCCGGACCCCGCGGCTGCCCGCGCCGTATATCCGCGCCGTATATGTCGACAGAGCCATGGCCTTGGGCGAACACATCGTGTTGTACCGATGAGTACCCCCCTAGGGTGTGCGGGTGTACACCTCCTCACACCGCCCTTCCCACAAACCGCCCTTCGACGCCACGTCCGCGCGCCGGCTGCGCCAGGCCCTGGGTATGGCACACACCCACGTCTCCTACGGCATCTGGGCGGCGTACGGCCTGGATGTCAGCCCGGGAACCGTCGCCGCCTGGGAGCTCGGCGAGGAATCACCGACCGAGACGGAGCTGACGGCACTGGCCGGGGCCCTGTGGTGCTCCCCCGGCGATCTGCTGGGGGCACCGAGCACTCTTCGGGAGCACCGCCTGGCCCGCGGGATGACTGTCACCGATCTGGCGCTGCGGATCGGCATGGAGCCGACGGCGTACGAGCTGATCGAGCAGACGGGCCACTGGACCGGCAACGACCGCCAGGCCACCGCCCTCGGCGAGGCACTCGCGCTGCCCCTGCCTGCCTTCATCGAGGTGACGGACCGGGCCGGAGCGCTGGCCGAGCTGCTCCGCAACGCGGTCACCACACGCTGGCAGGCCTACGTCAAACCGGTCACCCAGCTGGTTCCGCTTCCCCGGCAGCGGGTCGGGGAGGTGCTGCAGTTTCTCCACGCCGAGTACCAGACACGTATGCTCTCCACCGTCAACTGGGGCGTGGGCGGAAGCTCCGTCCAGCCGGGCGACGAGGGGCGGGCCTTCCTCGACGAGGTGCTGGAGTTGTTCTGGGAGCGGCTGTACGCGTAACCGGGCCGGCAGGACGGGCCGCGCCGACGAGCGGCGGTACCCGCACAGGGCCGCTCGGCCGCACCCGTACCGGACCGCCGTACGCGCAAGGCACCGCCGCACGGGTGGTACGCGCCCGGCAGCGCCGCGCCGTGGTGCGCGCGTCAAGGAGCAGTGACGTCGCAGGCCGGACCGCCGAGGGTCAGAAGACCGACTCGGCCTCCCGCATCCGGTGGTCGGGGACCGTCTTGAGCTCGGTGACGGCACGGGCCAGCGGGACCATGCGGATGTCCGTGCCCCGGAGGGCCGTCATCATGCCGAACTCGGCCCGGTGGGCGGCCTCGACCGCGTGCCAACCGAAGCGGGTGGCGAGGACGCGGTCGTAGGCGGTGGGGGTGCCGCCGCGCTGGACATGGCCGAGGATGACCGGCCGGGCCTCCGTACCCAGCCTGCGCTCCAGCTCGGCGGCGAGGCGGTTGCCGATCCCCGCGAAACGCTCATGGCCGTACTGGTCGATCGCGCCCTTCTCGTACGGCATCGAGCCCTCGACCGGGTGGGCCCCCTCGGCAACACAGATGACCGCGAACTTCTTGCCGCGGGCGAAGCGCTCCTCCACCATCGTGCAGAGGTCGTCGACGTTGAACTTCCGCTCCGGCAGGCAGATTCCGTGCGCACCGCCGGCCATTCCGGACTCCAGCGCGATCCAGCCCGCGTGCCGCCCCATGACCTCGACGACCATGACGCGCTGATGGGATTCCGCGGTGGTCTTCAGCCGGTCGATGGCCTCGGTGGCGACCCCGACAGCGGTGTCGAAGCCGAAGGTGCGGTCCGTGGAGGAGATGTCGTTGTCGATCGTCTTGGGCACACCGACCACCGGCATACCGGCGTCGGAGAGCATCCGGGCGGCGGTCAGGGTGCCCTCGCCCCCGATCGGTATGAGCACATCGAGGCTCAGCTCACGGCACAGCTCCTCGGCGTTGTCGGTGGCCTCGCTGAGCCGGGCGCGCTCCAGCCGGGACGAGCCCAGGATGGTGCCGCCGCGGGCGAGGATGCCGCTGACCGCGTCGAGGTCGAGCTTGCGGTACCGGCGGTCGAGCAGCCCCTTGAAACCGTCCTCGAAGCCGATGACCTCGTCACCGTGACCGACGACGGCCCGGTGCACGACCGAGCGGATCACGGCGTTCAGGCCGGGGCAGTCGCCGCCTGCGGTGAGAACTCCGATACGCATCGTGCTGTGTCTCCTGCTCGTGGGGTTCCCCATGCCGGTGCCGAGGGGGTGATACATGTGAGCCAGTTCGATTGTTCCACGTCACGCACCCTGCTCGCGCCCGCGGCTCCTGGGCGGGCGGCTTACCCATCCGGACGAGTATTGTCAAGGGGACAGGCCCGTCCTGTCGGCTGATTTTCGCAGTTTTCGCAGATCAGGCACCGAGCATCGGATCGGAGAGCACGCGTGACGCGGAGTGTGTACGTGACCGGAATCGACCGGGGCGACGGACGTCAGGTCATCGAGCTGGGGGTGATGGAGCTCCTGACCCGCCATGTGGACCGGGTGGGGGTGTTCCGACCGCTGGTGCACGACGACGGTCCCGACCGGCTCTACGATCTCCTGCGCTCCCGCTACCGGCTGAGCCAGCCCGCCGACACCGTCTACGGCATGGGCTACACGGACGCCGGCGCCCTCCAGGCCGAGCGGGGCACCGACGAACTGGTCTCACAACTGGTGGAACGGTTCCACGGCGTGGCGCGCACCTACGATGCCGTCCTCGTCCTGGGCACCGACTTCGCGGCCACCAGCCTTCCCGCCGAGATCAACCTCAACGCCCGCCTGGCGAACGAGTTCGGCGCCTCGGTGATCCCGGTCGTCGGCGGCCAGAACCAGCCCGCCGAGTCCGTACGCGCCGAGGTGCGCAACGCGTACGCCGCCTACCACGCGCTCGGCTGCGACATCACGGCCATGGTCGTCAACCGGGTGGCGCCCGGCGACCGCGAGTCCATAGCCGAGCGGCTCGCCGCGCGGCTGCCGGTCCCCTGCTACGCCCTCCCCGAGGACGCGTCGCTGTCCGCGCCCACCGTCCAGCAGATCGTGCACGCCCTCGGCGCGGAGGTGCTGCTCGGCGACGCCGCCGGACTCGCCCGCGACGCACGGGACTTCGTCTTCGGCGGAGCGATGCTCCCGACCTTCCTGGGCGCGCTGACGGAAGGCTCCCTGGTGGTCACCACCGGGGACCGGGCGGACCTGATCATCGGCGCGCTCGCCGCCCACACCGCCGGCGCCCCGCCGATCGCCGGTGTGCTGCTCACCCTCGACGAGCGGCCCGGCCCGGACATCCTGGCGCTCGCCTCCCGTCTCGCGCCCGGCACACCGGTGGTCTCGGTGCCGGGCGGCAGCTTCCCCACCGCGGCCGAGCTGTTCGGGCTGGAGGGCAAGCTCAACGCCGCCACACCGCGCAAGGCGGAGACCGCGCTCGGGCTCTTCGAACGCCACATCGACACGGCGGCGCTGACGTCCCGTATCTCCCTCGCGCGCTCCGCCCGCGTGACGCCGATGATGTTCGAGCACGAGCTGATCGAGCGGTCCCGCTCGGACCGGCGGCGTGTCGTCCTCCCCGAGGGCACCGAGGAGCGGGTGCTGCGGGCCGCCGACGTCCTGCTGCGCCGCGACGTGTGCGATCTGACGCTGCTCGGTGACGAGGAGATGATCCGCAAGCGGGCGGCCGAGCTGGGGATCGACCTCGCGGACGCCCAGCTCATCGACCCGCAGACCTCCCCGCTGCGGGAGCGCTTCGCCGAGCTGTACGCCCAGGCCCGCGCCCACAAGGGCGTCGGCTTCGAGCTGGCCCACGATGTCGTCGCCGACGTCTCGTACTTCGGCACCCTGATGGTCCAGGAGGGCCTGGCCGACGGCATGGTCTCCGGTGCGGTGCACTCCACCGCCGCGACCATCCGCCCGGCCTTCGAGATCATCAAGACCGCGCCCGACGCGGAGATCGTCTCCTCCGTCTTCTTCATGTGCCTGGCGGACCGGGTGCTCGTCTACGGCGACTGCGCGGTCAACCCCGACCCGGACGCCGAGCAGCTCGCCGACATCGCCATCCAGTCGGCGGCCACCGCCGCCCAGTTCGGCGTCGAGCCCCGGATTGCGATGCTGTCGTACTCCACCGGCAGCTCCGGCGCCGGCGCCGAGGTCGACAAGGTGCGCAAGGCCACGGAGATCGTCCGTGAGCGCCGCCCCGACCTGCCGGCCGAGGGCCCGATCCAGTACGACGCCGCGGTGGACGCCGCCGTCGCCGCGACCAAGCTGCCGGGCTCCGATGTCGCGGGTCAGGCGACCGTGCTGGTCTTCCCCGACCTCAATACGGGCAACAACACCTACAAGGCGGTCCAGCGCTCCGCGGGCGCGGTCGCGGTCGGCCCGGTCCTGCAGGGTCTGCGCAAGCCGGTCAACGATCTCTCGCGCGGCGCCCTGGTCTCCGACATCGTCAACACCGTGGCCATCACCTCCATCCAGGCCCAGGCACACAAGCCCCGCACACAGAAGGACCGGACCGCGTGAACGACACCCGAGGCACCCGCGTCCTCGTACTCAACTCCGGCTCCTCGTCGGTGAAGTACCAGCTGCTCGACATGGCCGACGGCTCGCGGCTCTCCTCCGGGATCGTGGAGCGGATCGGTGAGGGCCCGGTCACCGACCACTCCGCGGCGCTCAAGCAGGTCGCGGACGAGCTGGCCGCACAGGGGCTCGGGCTGGACTCCCCGGAGCTGGCGGCGGTCGGCCACCGGGTGGTCCATGGCGGCACCCGCTTCACCGAGCCGACCCTGATCTACGACGAGGTGGTCGAGGCCATCGAGAAACTGATCCCGCTCGCCCCGCTGCACAATCCGGCGAATGTCACCGGTATCAAGGTCGCCCGCGAGCTGCGGCCCGACCTCCCGCAGGTCGCCGTCTTCGACACCGCCTTCCACTCCACCATCCCGGAGGAGGCGGCCCGCTACGCGATCGACACCGCCACCGCGGACGAGCACGGCGTACGCCGCTACGGCTTCCACGGCACCTCGCACGCGTACGTCTCGCGGGCCACGGCCGAGCTGCTGGGCAAGGACCCCTCCGAGGTCAATGTCATCGTGCTGCACCTGGGCAACGGCGCCAGCGCCTCAGCCGTCCGCGGCGGGGTGTGCGTGGACACCTCGATGGGGCTGACCCCGCTGGAGGGCCTGGTCATGGGCACGCGCTCGGGCGATATCGACCCGGCGGTGATCTTCCATCTGGCGCGGGTCGGCGGGATGTCCACGGACGACATCGATGCGCTGCTGAACAAGCGCAGCGGACTTCTCGGGCTGTGCGGCGACAACGACATGCGCGAGATCGCCCGCCGGATGGGCGAGGGGGACGAGTCGGCCCAGCTGGCCTTCGACATCTATGTGCACCGGCTCCGCAAGTATGTGGGCGCGTACACCGCGGTACTCGGCCGGGTGGATGCCATCGCGTTCACTGCGGGCGTGGGCGAGAACTCCCCGGCCGTACGCGGTGCGGCGCTCAGCGGGCTGGGCGCCCTGGGCATCGAGGTGGACGCGGTGCGCAACTCCCCCGGCTACCGCTGGGAGGTGCCCCCAGGCGGCTCCTCGGCGCGGCTGATCTCCGGCCCGAGCAGCCGGGTCGCGGTCGCCGTGGTGCCGACCGACGAGGAACTGGAGATCGCCACACAGGCATATGCCCTGGTCCAGGGGTAGACCTCGGGCCTTCGCACAGCGCCAATATTCCGCTCCGAAACAAACCGATAGGATCGTCCTCATGCGCCGTTCCAAAATCGTCTGCACCCTGGGCCCCGCCGTCGACTCCTACGACCAGCTGAAGTCGCTGATCGAGGCCGGTATGAACGTGGCCCGTTTCAACATGAGCCACGGGAGCCACGCCGAGCACGAGGAGCGGTATCACCGCGTCCGCAAGGCCTCCGAGGAGACGGGCCGCGCGGTCGGCGTGCTCGTCGACCTCCAGGGCCCGAAGATCCGCCTGGAGACCTTCGCCGAAGGCCCGGTCGAGCTGGTGCGCGGTGACGAGTTCACCATCACCACCGACGATGTGCCGGGCGACAGGAACATCTGCGGCACCACCTACAAGGGTCTGCCCGGGGACGTCTCGAAGGGCGAGACGATCCTCATCAACGACGGCGCGGTCGCGCTCCAGGTCGTCGAGGTCGAGGGCCCGCGGGTGCGCACCATCGTCATCGAGGGCGGTGTGGTCTCCGACCACAAGGGCATCAACCTGCCCGGTGTGGCCGTGAACGTCCCCGCCCTGTCCGAGAAGGACATCGAGGATCTGCGGTTCGCGCTGGCGTTGGGCTGCGACATGGTGGCGCTGTCCTTCGTCCGGGACGCGGGGGACGTACGCGATGTGCACCGGATCATGGACGAGGTGGGCCGCCGGGTGCCCGTCATCGCCAAGGTCGAGAAGCCGCAGGCCGTGGAGAACATGCAGGAGGTCGTGATGGCCTTCGACAGCGTCATGGTCGCCCGCGGCGACCTGGCCGTCGAGTACCCGCTCGAGCGGGTCCCCATGGTCCAGAAGCAACTGATCGAGCTGTGCCGCCGTAACGCCAAGCCGGTGATCGTCGCGACCCAGATGATGGAGTCGATGATCAACTCCTCGCGGCCGACCCGCGCCGAGGCCTCCGACGTGGCGAACGCGATCCTGGACGGTGCCGACGCGGTGATGCTTTCCGCGGAGTCCTCGGTGGGCAAGTACCCGATCGAAACGGTCAAGACGATGTCGCGGATCGTCTCGGCCGCCGAGGAGGAGCTCCTCTCCCGCGGGCTCCAGCCGCTGGTGCCGGGCAAGAAGCCGCGTACGCAGGGTGGTTCGGTCGCCCGTGCGGCCGCCGAGATCGCCGACTTCCTGGGCGCCAAGTCGCTGGTCGCCTTCACCAAGTCCGGTGACACCGCGCGCCGGCTCAGCCGCTACCGGGCCCAGCAGCCGATCCTGGCCTTCACCACCGACGTCGCCACCCGCAACCAGCTCACGCTCAGCTGGGGCGTGGAGTCCTTCGTGGTGCCGTATGTGGAGAACACCGACGCCATGGTCGACCTGGTCGACGCCGAGCTGCTGAAGCTGGGCCGTTACAACGAGGGCGACACCATGATCATCACGGCGGGCTCCCCGCCCGGTGTCCCGGGCACCACCAACATGGTCCGTGTGCACCACCTCGGAGGCGCGTCCCACTGATGCGGGCCGCGGTCCCCGGCCCCCGGCCACGGACCCGCACCGCGTGAACATGCGCCGAGGGCGCCCGTCCCAGTTGGGGACGGGCGCCCTCGGCGTTCTTGCGGCTCCCGGAAAAGTTCAGCCTGGTGAGTTGAAGAGATGCATACCCGGGACGGTGAGGGTGCCGCCGAACTGGCCGGCCTGCTTCACCTGTACGTCGGTGAAGACGGCCGTGGGCACGTTCAGCGGGGGCGGGGTGTCGGGGCTGAAGGTGATGGGGATCAGCCCGAACAGCTTGCCCTTCAGCTCCTCGGTGTACATGGTCACCGTGCCGTTCCGGATCGTCGAGGTGGTGCCCTCACCGGCCTGGACATGGCTGGTGGTGCCGTTCGGCCCGACCACGAGCTGGTGCAGGTCCTTGATGTCCGTTTCCTTCGCGGTGAACTTGAGGACCTTCTTGACCTTGCCGCTGTACGTCTTGACCTCGACGATGCCCTTGAAGTCCAGGCCCCGCAGGGTGAGCTTCGAACTCTGCAGCCGCCACGGCTCGTCCGGCAGCAGCGGAATACCCTCCTCCAGGTCGGCGGCGGCCAGGGCCTTCTCGTCGTGGGTCGGGCAGGGGAACGGCTCCTTGCCGGAGCCGTCGGCCTTCGCGGAGTCCCTGACGCCGCCGGCCGCCTCCTTGACGTCCTCGGCGCGGTCCTTGACGTCCTGGGAGACGTCCTCGACCTTGGCTCCGGCCTTGCCGGCCGCGTCCCTGATGGCGTCCTCGGTCTTGCCCGCCGTGTCCTCGACGCCGTCCGTGACCGACTTCTCGGAGGCCTCCGGCTCCGGAGCGGCCGTGCTGGTGCTGGTGCTCGGCTCCGGCTCCGGAGCGGCCGTGCTGGTGCTCGGCTCCGGTTCCGGCGTCGTGCTGCTCGCCGTCGGCGAGGGCTCGTCGTCCGGCCCGTCGAAGATGTCCCTGATCTTGTCCCCGACGCCCAGCGGGTCCAGCGGGTTCCTGGTCTCGCTCGGTGACGGCTCGGCCGAAGGCTCCTTCTCCTCGTCGGCCGACTCGCCGGAGCCGGTGGCACCCGTGGAAGGCGCCTCCGGGGACTCGGACGCTTCCGCGCCACCGTCCCCGGACGGGCTGGGCTTCGCCGAGGGCTCACCGCTGGGCTCGGCGGACGGCTCGGCCCCGGGCTTCTTCGACGCCGACTCCGACGGTGACTCCTTGTCCGACGGCTCGTCGGACCGCGTCACACAGGGGCCGGGCGCGAAGGGGTTGCCGGGCAGTTCGTCCGCCTGGGCGAGCTTCGGGGTGAGCCCCATGCCCACGAACACGGCGGTGGGCATGGCGGCCAGAGCAATCGCCTTGCTCGCCGGGATCTGCAACTTGGTGATCAGCGACTTCCGGGGAGCCGCATGACGCGGCCCCGTTCTCGCACGGGTAGTACGGTCCCCTCCGGCCGCGCCGAAGGAGACCTCGTCGCTACGCACGATGCCTCCCGCCGCCGACGTCGACCGTGTTCCCGCTGTCACCCGTGAACGGGCTGCCGGCAGGCCCGGTGCCGGGCTTGGCCTCCGTCCGTTCTGCGGGTTCCTCCGCGGGGGCTCCAGGAGCCCAGGCGATGGACAGCGCGCCGCCGAGCAGCGACAGCAGGAAGCCCACCATGAAGCCGCCGAGGTTGGACACCGGGATCGAGACAAGGGCCAGCAGGATCGTGGCCACACCCGCGAAAACCCGGACGATCTGGTGGAACCACATCGTCAGACCGAGGGTGATCAGCAGGACGCCGATGATCAGCGAGCCCGCCCCGGCAGTGGTGGCCATCCGCACGGTCAGCTGGCCGACCTTGAGATGTGCGTACGGAAGATAGGCGATCGGCACTCCGCCCAGCATCGTCAGCAGGCCCGCCCAGAAGGGCCGGCTGCCGCGCCAACCACGAAAGCGAAGCCGCCAGTTGTTGTTTCGGTCACGCAGCCCTGGTGACTCGGCGCTCATGGAAAACAGCTCCCTGGGACCGGCGTTGTTCGAGAAGTGGTGGGGGGCGGGCGGGGAACGGAACGCTCCCCGCCCGCCCGGCGAGTGCCTAGTAGCACTCCTTGACACCCTTGTGAAGCTTCATGCTGAGCCCGCTCAGCTTGAAGGTTCCGGCGCTGGTCGCCCACGCGGTCTGCTTCACATCGGTGAGGACGGCACTGTCGGCCTCCTGGGCGAAGCCGCCAGGGCTGGCGTGGTCGCCCTTCTTGATGCCGGGGCCCTTGGTGCTGGCACCGGCGGCGACACCGATGTTGATGTCCTTGAACGTGGCGTTGGCGTTCAGCTGGGCCACGTCGATGTACAGGTTCTCGGCCGTGACCGGATCCTTGCCACCGGCGTTCAGCTGGAGCGTGACCGTCCCGACGAGCGGGATGTCCGGCGTGACCACGGACTGGCACATCTTGTTGATCTTCGCGGTCTTGAACGCGGAGACCGCCACCGGGACGTTCTTGTTGCCGACCTGCGTGTCATAGGCCCCGTACTGGACGAAGCCGTTGCCCTCGAGCCGCTCAGCGGCGACCTTGAACTGCTGGCCGGACACGCTGAACGACGCCGCGAGAGCACCCTGGGACAGGGCCACACCGACCACCGCGGTGGCGGCGACACTCGGCACCATGACAACGGCGAACCGCTTCCACCTGGTCCCGCCACGAGCCTGGGACTCCATGAGTTTCCTCCTTCTCGGACGTACATCTCCGGCCGGGGCCAGTGGGCCGGCCCGGCCTGGGATGGGAGAAGTGCTACGTCCTCGGGAAGGAGAGCGCCGTCCCTCGGAGGCGCGAACTGCGTCCGAAACACCGGCGATCACCCCCGAGCGACAACCACTGGCCACGCTCTCGCGCAACCTCCTGGACAGGCCCTGCCCGACGGCAGAGACCCCCCTGTCCAAGGCCGGCGCCACTGCCGCCGGCCGCTCGGTGGGGACCCAAGGCTCCCGTGGCACCAGCTGGTTGCCGGACTGCGGGAAGGGACCGAGCGTGGCCGATCGTGCTGCATTAAACGTCTCGGCACAAGGGGTTCGTTACTAGCGAGTAATGGCCGCATGACCGAGGGGCTGCCGCACCATCTCGGCCTGCCACTCAGGGTCGCCGGGAGCGCGTCCGATAGTGGGGGAGGAATCGCCACATACGCGGACAAGGAACCGTGGTTCTCTTACTGCGAGTAACAGCGGCCGCGATTGCCAAGTTTTGGCAAAGCGCGGCCGCTGTGATCACTGTGTCACCTGAGGTGATTCCCCATCAGAAGAGGACGCGCGCCAGCGCGCCCCGGGCCGCGGTCACCCGCGGATCGTCGCCACCGATCACCTCGAAGAGCTCCAGCAGCCGGAGGCGCGCCTTCTCCCGGTCCTCACCGGCCGTGCGCTTGACCGTCTCCACGAGGCGCCCGAAGGCGTCCTCGACATGCCCACCGACCAGATCCAGGTCGGCCGCGGCGATCTGGGCGTCGACGTCCTCGGGGCGGTCGGCGGCGGCCTTGCGGACCTCCTGCGCGTCCACGCCCTGCACCCGCTGGAGCAGCTGGGCCTGGGCCAGACCGAGCTGCGCCTCGGTGTTGGCCGGGTCGTCCGACAGCACGTTCTGGTACGCCTGGACCGCGCCGCCCAGGTCTCCCGCGTCCAGCGCCTCGTGTGCCGCGGCAAGCGCGGTGTCGTACGGGCCCACGGGCTCGGCCGCCGGGGCCTCGGCCTCCGCCGCGCCCGGTTCGATCGGGGCGCCGACGATGCCGAAGCGCTGCTCCGCCGCCTGGATCAACTGGTCGAGCAGCTGCCGGATCTGCGACTCCGGTGCCGCACCCTGGAAGAGCGGCAGCGCCTGGCCGGCGACCACCGCGAAGACGGCGGGGATGCCCTGCACACCGAACTGCTGGAACAGCATCTGGTTCGCGTCGACGTCGACCTTGGCGAGGACGAACCTGCCCGCGTACTCCTGCGCAAGCCGCTCCAGCAGCGGCGAGAGCTGTTTGCACGGCTCGCACCACTCGGCCCAGAAATCGATGACGACCGGGACCTCGGTGGAGCGCTGCAGGACATCCTGCTCGAATCCCGCCTCGTCGACGTCGAGGACCAGGCGGCCGGAGGCGGCACCCTGGCCGCCGTTGCGGGCCGCGTCGGCTCGTGCCTGCTCGGCCTTCTGCTTCGCTTCCCCGGCGGCCTTCACCGCGGCGAGGTCGACGACTCCGCTCATGGACATGTTGCGTGGCTGCATGAGTACATCCTCCCCCTTCCGCGCAGAGATCGGAAAAGCGTGGTGGCCCGTACACGCATCGTGACCGTCACCCGCCCCGCCGGCATGCGGGACGGGTGGACGGACACGGCTGACGCGCGAAACAAAGCCGTAAGGTGGCGCAGGGTCCCCACCCATGCGCCTGTGGTCATCGCTCTTTCGCTACAGGTCGTAGCGTAACTGCTCCCGCCCCCGTGCCCACAAGACCGCCTCCCCTGCCCGGGGGTGATCTCGCTCACGGCATCCTTCCCCGGCAGCACGCCTACCAAGCGGTATGGTCGCCCGCATGTGCCGCACCACCCCCCGCAGTACCGGCCGGACCGGCCGGCCGCGCAGCGCCGAGGCCGATGCCGCGATCCTCGACGCGACCCGCGCCGCCCTCGTCGAGCTGGGCTGGAGCAAGCTGACGATGGGGGACGTGGCGGCACGGGCCGGGGTCGCCAAGACCACGCTGTACCGCCGCTGGGCCAACAAGAGCGAGCTGGTCGTGGACGCGGTCGCGGTCATCTTCGACGAGCTCGAACTCCCCGACCGGGGCGGCCTGCGGGCCGATGTCGAGGGTGTGGTGCTCCAGTTCGCGGCCCTGCTGGAGCGGCCCGAGGCACGGACGGCGCTGATGGCGGTGGTCGCCGAATCCACCCGCGACGAGGGGCTGCGTGACCGTATCAGGTCCGCGATCGTGGAGCGGCAGAAGCGGCTGGTCCGGATCGGCCGGGAACGCGCCCAGAACCGGGGCGAGTTGCTGCCCGACGCCGCCGGTGCCGAGGGGGAGGCCGCGGCAGCCCGCGACATGGACCTGATCTTCGATGTGATCGCGGGAGCGGTGGTGCACCGGGCGCTGGTGAGCGGCGGGCCCGTGGACCCGGAGTGGGCACGCGACTTCACCGCGCTGCTGGTGGGCGGTCTGACCGCGGCCCCGCGCGCCCGGTAGGGGCACGCCCGGCCGGCCCCTGTGTTCAGGGGCCGGCCGGGCGTCCCGACGGCGGCGCGGGGGCCCTGGGCCCCGACTACGGCGCGGGCGGGGGCCGGGCGTCCCGACGGCGGTCGCGCGCCGGGAGGCCCGACGACGGGTCAGAAGCCGGGAGGCTCGGTGTAGACGCCCCATTCGTCGCGCAGGGCGCCGCAGATCTCGCCGAGGGTCGCCTCGGCCCGTACGGCCTCCAGCATCGGCTCGATCATGTTGGAGCCGTCGCGGGCCGCCACCAGCATCCGCTCGAGCGAGGCGCGGACCTGTGCGTCGTCGCGCACGGCCCTGCGGCCGGCCAGCGCCCGCACCTGCTCGCGCTCGACCTCATGGCTGACCCTCAGGATCTCCAGATCGCCGGTGACCGAGCCGTGGTGGCAGTTGACGCCGACGACCCGCTTGTCCCCCTTCTCCAGGGCCTGCTGGTACCGGAAGGCGGACTCGGCGATCTCTCCGGTGAACCAGCCGTCCTCGATGCCGCGCAGGATCCCGGAGGTGATCGGGCCGATCGGGTACTCACCGTCCGGCACCGCCCGCCGTCCCCGCTCCTTGATCTGCTCGAAGATCCTCTCGGCATCCGCCTCGATACGGTCGGTCAGCGCCTCGACGTACCAGGAGCCGCCGAGGGGGTCGGCGACGCTCGCGACGCCCGTCTCCTCCATCAGTACCTGCTGGGTACGCAGCGCGATCTCCGCGGCCTGCTCGGAGGGCAGCGCCAGGGTCTCGTCCAGCGCGTTCGTGTGCAGGGAGTTGGTACCGCCGAGCACGGCGGCCAGCGCCTCGACCGCGGTCCGTACGACGTTGTTGTACGGCTGCTGGGCGGTCAGCGAGACACCCGCCGTCTGGGTGTGGAAGCGCAGCCACTGGGCCTTCTCCGACGAGGCGCCGTACACATCGCGCATCCAGCGCGCCCAGATGCGGCGGGCGGCGCGGAACTTGGCGATCTCCTCGAAGAAGTCGACGTGCGCGTCGAAGAAGAAGGACAGGCCGGGGGCGAAGGTGTTGACGTCCAGGCCCCGGCTGAGGCCGAGCTCCACGTACCCGAAGCCGTCGGCGAGGGTGTAGGCGAGCTCCTGCGCGGCCGTCGCCCCCGCCTCGCGGATGTGGTAGCCGGAGACCGAGAGCGGCTTGTACGCGGGGATGCCGCGCGCGCAGTACTCCATCAGGTCACCGATCAGACGCAGATGGGGCTCGGGCCGGAACAGCCACTCCTTCTGCGCGATGTACTCCTTGAAGATGTCCGTCTGCAGCGTGCCGTTGAGCCCGCCCGGGTCGGCGCCCTGCCGCTCGGCGGCCACCAGGTACATACAGAAGACGGGGACCGCCGGACCGCTGATCGTCATCGAGGTCGTGACGTCGCCCAGGGGAATGCCCTGGAACAGGACCTCCATATCGGCGGCGGAGTCGATGGCGACGCCGCAGTGGCCCACCTCGCCCACCGAGCGGGAGTCGTCGGAGTCGCGGCCCATGAGGGTCGGCATGTCGAAGGCGACGGAGAGGCCGCCACCGCCGTTGGCCAGGATGGTCTTGTAGCGCGCATTGGTCTGCTCGGCGTTGCCGAAGCCCGCGAACTGGCGGATGGTCCAGGTCCGGCCGCGGTAGCCGGTGGCGTACAGGCCCCGGGTGAACGGGTACTCCCCGGGCCAGCCGATCCGCTCGAAGCCTGGCACGGAGCTGCCGTCCGGCGGACCGTAGGCGGGCTCGACCGGGTCGCCCGAGAGCGTGCTGAAGTCCGCGTCCCGCGTGCGGGCCGCATCGTACCGGGCCTGCCAGCGGCGGCGGCCCTCTTCGATCGCGTCGGCGTCCATACCTTCGAATTTACTAGGACGTCCTAGTAATTGTCGACGGGAAACCGCCCGCACTCCCGGTGCGGGCGGTCCGGCTATGCCTCGGCGGGTGCCGGGGCGGCACCGCCGACCAGCGGCTCGACCTCCCGGCTGACCTTGCGCTCGACGAAGAAAGCGGCGGTCGGAATGGTCCCGGAGAGCAGGATCCACAGGAGCTTGCCGAAGTCCCACTTGGCCTTGGAACCCAGATCGAAGGCGAAGACCAGATAGATGATGTAGAGGATGCCGTGGATCTGCGAGACCACGAACGTGATGTCCGCGCCCATGCCGAAGCCGTACTTGAAGACCATGCAGGTGCACAGCACCAGCAGCATCACGGCGGTGACGTAGGCCATGACCCGGTAGCGGGTCAACACGCTCTTCTTCATGGCATCGAGCGTAACCGGAGGTTCCGGGCGATCTTCCGCCGCCCTACTGCTCCTCGAAGTCCGCCGCCGCGACCCGCAGCGGCCGCAGCATCGCGAAGATCTCCGAGCACTCCTCGTCGTCGTACGCGCCCAGCCCGAAATCCATCGCCATCAGGTCCCGGGTGGCCGCCTCCACGACCTTGCGCCCCTTGTCCGTGATCGACGCCAGCGTCCCGCGCCCGTCGTTCGGGTTCGGCCGCTTGTCGACCAGACCGGACTTGACCAGCCGGTCGACGGTGTTCGTGACCGAGGTCGGGTGCACCATCAGCCGCTCGCCGATCTTCGACATCGGCAGCTCGCCCGCCTTGCTGAAGGTCAGCAGGACCAGCGCCTCGTACCGCGCGAAGGTCAGTCCGTACGGCTTGACGACCGCGTCGACCTGTGCCAGCAGGATCTGGTGGGCGCGCATGATCGAGGTGATCGCCGCCATCGACGGCACGGCTCCCCATCGCTGCTTCCAGAGCTCATCGGCTCGGGCGATGGGATCGAAGGGAAGGCTGAGCGGCTTCGGCACGCCATCGACCTTAGCGGCCAGTCACATGCTGGTCAGCCCTGTCTCAGCCCTCGGGCCCGGCGGTGGACGCGTCGGGGGCCCTCACCCGGAGGGGTTCACCGTTCACCCGGCCGGCCGTACAGCCATGCATGGCCTCCCGCCTGTGGGGTAAGACCGGCCCGACCACACTGTTTCGGACTGAGCCGAAAGATTCAGCCCGGAGGGAGGGCCGTCCCGTGCCGTTCCATCTCCAAGCCGCCGATGACCTGCCTCACTGCCGGTTCGCCCTCTCCCCCCTCTGGGAGGTCCAGGAGGCGGTGCGGACCCTCAAGGTCCGCTCGCGGCACGGCTACCACCTGCCGTGGCTGCGCCGTATGCGGGACGCCGCCGCCGGACTGGACCTCCGTCCGCTCTGGCTGCTGATGCCCGAGCGCGGCCACAGCCCGGACTTTCTCTGCCCGCCCCCGGCCGGCACGGTCGGCACGATCGAGGACGAGCTGGCCCGCGTACGCGGCACGGACCCCGGCCGGGCGCGCGCGGAGCTTGCCCGTTCGCTGGCCGACGCCCCGGGCGCGGCCGACACCCCGCGCGGGCGGGCCATGCTCGGCGACCCGGTGCGGGCGGTGCGGGAGCTGACGGATCTCCTGGAGCTGACCTGGCGCGTGCTCATCGCCCCGCACTGGCCGCGGCTGCGGGCGCTGCTGGAGGCGGACATCGCGTTCCACTCCCGGCGGCTGGCGGACGGCGGCCCGGAGCGTCTCTTCGCCGATCTGCACCCCAGGCTGACCTGGGCGGACGGCACACTCACCGTGGGGACGCGCAGCGACCTCGAACAGGTACGGGCGCTCGGCGCCGACGGACTGCTGCTGGTACCGAGCGTCTTCGTCTGGCCGGACGTGGTCAGCGGTTTCGACCCGCCGTGGCAGCCGACCGTGGTCTACCCGGCGCGGGGCATCGACCGGCTGTGGGCTGAGCGCGGCGATGCCACACCCGACGCCCTCGCCACACTCCTCGGCCGCGGCCGGGCCACGGTGCTCACCGCCCTCGCCGAGCCCGCGACGACGACCGCCCTGGCCCACCGCCTCGGCCTCGCCCCGTCCTCCGTCTCGGCGCACCTGGCGGCCCTGCGGGACGCGGGGCTGCTCTTCTCGAACCGCTACGGCCACCAGGTGCTGTACGAGCGCACGCCGCTCGGCATCGCCCTGGCGGCCGGAGCCTGAGCCCGTCCGGGCGGGCTTCGAGGCGGGGACTGCCGCGGCGGCCGCGGTCGCCGCGCCCGCCGTCGGCGGCGCCTCCGAACCGGGCGCATGCCGAAGGCCGGGGCCGGACGCGGCACACCGCAGGCGGCAGGACCGCCCGGCGAAGGCCAATGGAGCCTGCTGGAGCCCGGTGGAGATCTCCCCTCGTCCGGGGTCCCGCGCCGAACCACACGGTGGGATCCCCCATGCCGAAGGCAGGGAGGCGACTCCGAGCATGCGATGTGACGCCCGAACGGGGCCGACACGATCGCCCTGGCGCCCGGAGCCTAGGCGGACAGGTGGCGCTCCACCGTCTCGACCTTCGTGGTCAGCCCGTCGGTGACGCCCGGGCGGATGTCGGCCTTCAGGACGAGCGAGACGCGGGGCGCGCGGGCCTCCACGGCGGCGACCGCGCGCCGGACGACGTCCATCACCTCGTCCCACTCGCCCTCGATCGAGGTGAACATGGCGTCCGTGCGGTTCGGCAGGCCCGACTCGCGGACCACCCGTACCGCGTCGGCGACGTACTCCCCCACGTCCTCGCCGACCCCCAGCGGGCTGACCGAGAAGGCGACGATCATGCGTTGACGACCCCTTCCCTGCGCGCGCGGGCGGCGATCACACCGTTCTCGACCTCACGCTTCAGCTTCCGCTCGGCGAAGAAGCCACCGGCCGGAAGGACCGACAGGACGAAGTAGAGGGCGGTGGTCTTCACCGACCACTTCGCCTTGTTCCAGGCGTCCAGCAGGAACAGCACGTAGAGGACGAAGAGAACGCCGTGAATCGCGCCCATCACCGGCACCGCGTTGAACTCGGTGGTGCGCTTCAGGACCGAGCACACGAGCAGCAGCAGGAACGACACCGCCTCGGGTACGGAAACCAGGCGGAGTCGGCGGACGGCGGTGGCGGTCTTGATGTCCACGGGGAACCTTTCCGAGTGGTGGGCGGGGGCTTGTGAACAGCCGCACAAGCGGGTCCATTGTGACAGCCGCCGCCCCCTGGGAGGGCCTCAGGGTCCGGGTCCGGGCCGATAGCCCCTGTTGGGGCCCTCTTCGGGCGGATACCTTCATCCCCGTGGCTCAGTTTCGACTCCAAGGCAGCAAGGTGCTCGCCGTCGACATGACCGGTGACGCCGTGAAGGCCAAGAACGGTGCGATGGTCGCCTACGACGGTGAGATGGCCTTCAAGAAGATGTCCGGCGGCGGAGACGGCATCCGCGGCATGGTGACCCGCCGGCTCACTGGCGAGCAGATGGAGGTCATGGAGGTGAAAGGGCACGGCACCTGCTATTTCGCCGACCGCGCGAGCGAGATCAACCTGGTCTCCCTCCGGGGCGAGACGCTGTATGTCGAGGCCAGTAATCTGCTGTGCACCGACTCCGCGCTCCGTACCGGCACGACCTTCACGGGGATACGGGGCGCCGCGCAGGGCAACGGGCTGTTCACCACGACCGTCGAGGGCACCGGCCAGGCTGCGATCGTCTCCGAGGGCCCCGCGGTGGTGCTGCGCGTGACCTCGCAGTACCCGCTCCAGGTGGACCCGGGCGCGTACGTCGCGCACACCGGCGACCTACGACAGCACTTCCAGTCCGGCGTCAACTTCCGGACCGTCATGGGCGAGGGCTCGGGCGAGTCCTTCCAGATCCGCTTCGAGGGCGAGGGGCTGGTCTACGTACAGCCCAGCGAGCGGAACACCGTGGGCGGTGACGTGTGAGCGACGTCCGTACGTCCGCCGGGACCGGCGAGAGGGGGGCCTGATGCCCTTTCAGGAGATCAATTCCAGGATGGTCGAGGCCGAAGTCCGCCCGGGCCAGAAGATGTTCAGCCAGCGCGGCGCGATGCTCGCCTACCAGGGCGAGGTGACCTTCACCCCGAACGTCCAGGGCGGCCAGGGCGGCCTCGGCTCGATGATCGGGCGCCGCATCGCGGGCGAAGCCGCACCGCTGATGACGGTGGAGGGCAGCGGCAGGGTGATGTTCGGCCACGGCGGCCACCACATCCAGGTGATCACCCTCGCGGGCGACACCCTCTGCGTCGAGGCCGACCGGCTCCTCGCCTTCGACGGCACCCTGGAGCAGGGCACCATGTTCATGGGCTCGCAGGGCGGCGTGATGGGCATGGTGCGCGGCCAGGTGACCGGCCAGGGGCTGTTCACCACGACCCTGAAGGGCCATGGCGCGGTGGCGGTGATGGCCCACGGCGGTGTCATCGAACTCCCCATCGCCCCCGGCCGCCCCGTGCACGTCGACCCGCAGGCCTACGTCGCGCACCACGGGGACGTACGGAACAAGCTGTCCACCGCCCTCGGTTGGCGGGACATGGTGGGGCGCGGCTCGGGCGAGGCGTTCCAACTGGAGCTGTCGGGCAGCGGCGCGGTGTACGTACAGGCCTCGGAGGAGAAGCTGTGAACGGTCCCGTAGTCCACGACCCGCACTCCCTGCCGGTCGACGACAACGTCAACGCCTACACCTTCTGTGTCGACCTCAAGGGCCAGTGGTTCCTGCAGAAGGGGAAGATGATCGCCTACTACGGGCGGATCGACTTCGAGGGTATCGGGCACGGCCGGCTGGACCGGCTGGTCGCGGGCAGCTTCCACTCCCCGCTCCACGCCGCGGACTGGGTGGTGGCCGAGGGGCAGGGCAAGATGCTGCTCGCGGACCGGGCCTTCGACGTCAACTCCTATGACCTCGAGGACGGCAACCTCACGATCCGCTCCGGCAATCTGCTCGCCTTCCAGCCGGGCCTCTCGCTCAAGCAGTCCATCGTCCCGGGCTTTCTCACCCTGATCGGCACGGGCAAGTTCGTGGCCGCCTCGAACGGTCCGGTCGTCTTCGTCGAGCCGCCGATCCGTGTCGACCCCCAGGCCCTCGTCGGCTGGGCGGACTGTCCTTCCCCCTGTCACCACTACGACCACCAGTACCTCCGCGGGGTGCTGGGCGGCGTACGGGCCCTGGCCGGCATCGGGGGGACCTCGGGCGAGGAGCACCAGTTCGAGTTCGTGGGAGCGGGCCAGGTCCTGCTCCAGTCCACGGAACAGCTGATGGCCGAGGTGAACACCGGGATGGTTCCGCACCAGGCAGGCGTGCCGGGCGGCGGCCAGGGCGCCCCGAGCGGCTCATCTGCGCATCCGCAGCTTCCTGGCTCACTGGGGGGCCTCCAGCGTCGCTTCGGGCTGTGAGCGGTAGTCTGCGGAGTGTAACGTCGAACGCCTGCACACCTGGCACGGCACCCTGGGGGAACGGTCGCCGTCCACAACAATGGTCCGTATTTCAACTTTTGTAGGTAGAATCATTCTATGGAGACCGAGACGGCCACCCTCTGGCTCAGCGACGATGAACAGCGCGCCTGGCGCACCCACCTGGACGTCAACAAGCTGCTGATGCACCAGCTCGAGAAGGATCTGCAGCCGTTCGGACTGACCATCAACGACTACGAGATCCTGGTCAACCTCTCCGAGTCCCCGGAGCAGCGGATGCGGATGAGCGATCTCGCCACGGCCACACTCCAGTCCAAGAGCAGGCTCTCCCACCAGATCACCCGCATGGAGAACGCGGGGCTGGTCCGCCGGGAGCACTGCGAGTCCGACCGGCGCGGCCTCTACGCCGTCCTGACCGACCAGGGCTCGGAGACGATGCAGAGAGTCGCACCGCACCATGTCGCCTCCGTACGGCGGCACTTCATCGATCTGCTGCCACCCGCGGAGCTGGAGGCGCTCCGCGAGTCCCTCTCCCCGGTCGCCGATCACCTGCGCAGCCAGCGCAGCCACGGATAGCGACTCAGCCGGCGGGCAGGCGCAGCGCGAAGAGTGCGCCGCCCGCTCGGGACTCGCGGACCACCAACGTTCCCCCATGGCGTTCCGCCACGTCACGGGCGATGGCCAGCCCCAGCCCGGCGCCGCCCTCGTCGCGGCTGCGGGCGTCGTCCAGGCGGACGAACCGTTCGAAGATCCGCTCACGTTCCGCCTCGGGTACGCCGGCTCCGTCGTCGGCGACCTCCAGCACGGCCCAGCGTCCCTCCGGCCGCAGCGAGACGGTCACCTCCGTCCCGGCGTGACGCCGGGCGTTGTCCAGAAGATTGCCGAGGACCCGGGCCAACTGGCCGCGGGATCCGCTCACTTGCACAGGGTCGGCGGCGACCCGGACCGGGACGCCGGACCGCTGCGAGACCTCCTCCCGTACGAGGTCCGCGAGGTCCACCGGGCTCCCCTCCGGCGGCCGCTCCCCCGCGTCCAGCCGGGCCAGCAGCAGCAGGTCGGTCGCCAACTGCTGCAGCCGTACCGTGTCCTCGACCGCGCCCCGCACATCGAGCAGCCGGGGATGGGCGAGGCCGACCTCCAGCTGCGTGCGCAGGCTCGCGATGGGACTGCGCAGCTCATGCGACGCATCGGCGACGAACCTGCGCTGCCTCTCCACCGCCGACTCCAGCGCGGCCAGGGTCTCATTGGTCGTCCGCGCCAGCCGGGCGATCTCATCCCGCGCCTCCGGCTCGGGCACTCTCCGGGACAGGTCCGCGGAGGCCGTGATGGCGGCCATCTCGCCGCGGATGCCCTCGACCGGACGCAGGGCCCGCCGGGTGACCAGCCACGTCACCCCGGCCACCACCATGAGCAGCAGCGGCAGCCCGATGAGCATGGCGGTACGCACCTCGCCGACCGCTTCCATGGCGAGCGGGGAGCCCGCGTGGACGGTGACGGTCTCGCCGCCCGGAGTCGTCGCCTCGACAGCGGCGAAGCGGTAGTCCCGGGTCTCCCCGTCCACGGTCGCCGTGCCGCCGCCGGTGGTGTCGTCGGGGGACACCTCGCCGCGCTCCGGAACGTCATCGTCGTCCTCGTCCGGCTCGCGCGCGTCCGAGGCCGACCCGCCGGGCGTCACCTCCCGGGTCCCGGTGCCCGTGACGGCCTCCAGGTCCTCGCTCACCCCGCGCAGTACGCCGTCGCCGGCCACGACCTGCACCGGGTGCTCGTCACCGTCCGGCAGCTCGAGGGCGTCGTACGCCACGCCCGTGGCCAGTTGCCCGGCGACCTCGCGGGCCGCCACCTCCGCCTGCAGATCCGCCTGGTCCCGCAGATTCGTCCGCAGCACCATCAGCACGGCGACCCCTGCCGCGACCAGTGCCACGGCGACCACCGCCGTGGCACCGAGTGCCGCTCGCGACCGTACGGAACCCCTACGCACCGCGGCCCACCAACCGGTATCCGGCGCCTCGCAGGGTGCCGATCGTGCGAGCCCCCAACTTCCGCCGCAGCGCGCTGATGTACACCTCGACGATGTTGGGGTCGCCGTCGTAGGCGAAGTCCCAGACATGCTCCAGGATCTCGGCCTTGGAGACGACCTCCCCGGCCCTCAGGGCCAGCTGTTCCAGTACCGCGAACTCCTTGGCGGTCAGGGCGACTTCGGCATCGTCGAGCATCACCCGCCGGGTGGCGGTGTCCACGCTCATCGCGCCGATCCGTATCACGGGCGAGGCCGCCCGGCCGCGCCGCCGCAGCAGCGCCCGCACCCGGGCCACCAGCACCACGTACGAGAACGGCTTGGTCAGATAGTCGTCGGCGCCGGTGTCGAGCCCCTCGGCCTCGTCGTACTCACCGTCCTTCGCGGTCAGCATCAGGATCGGCACATCGTCACCGGCGGCCCGCAACGCCGCGCACACCCGGTAACCGTTCATCCCCGGGAGCATGATGTCGAGGACGATCAGGTCGTACGAGCCCTCGCTCGCCCGGTGCAGGCCCTCGGTGCCGTCGTGCACCACATCGACGGCGAATCCCTCCGCCGTCAGCCCCTTGGCCAGCGACAGGGCGAGCCGCTTCTCGTCCTCGACGATCAACAAACGCATGGTCCCAGCGTCCCAAACGCCGCCTGAAGATCTCTTCAGGCGGCTTCAGCCTGGCTTCAGCATCGCTTCGGCACGGTGGTCCCCATCGCAAACGACGTGGGAGGAAACCTCATGCAGCGCAATATCGTCATCGCCACCGTGGCCGCCGCCGCCCTGATCGCGGGCGGAACGGCAACTGCCGTCGCCACAACCACGGGCGACGCGGCAGCCACGCGGACGTCGAGCGTGCGGCACCACGACGCACACTCCGCGGCGGCCACGGACAGCGCGGGTGCCGTGGACGCGGCGGGTGCCGTGGACGCGGCGCTCCGGGCCGCTCCCGGCGCGGTCGCCTCGGTCGACCTGGAGGACGACGGGAAGAACGCTCCGGCCTGGGACGTCGAGGTCCTCGGCGAGGACGGCGCCTGGCACGACGTCACGATCGACGCGGCCACCGGCCGACTGCTGGACGAGCACACCGACCGAGACGACGACGCCACCCTCCGGAAGGCCCTGAAGAGCGCGAACACCGACGTGGACGACGCCATCACCACGGCGCTGAGGACTGCCCCCGGCAAGGTCACCTCCGCCGACCTGGACGACGAGAGCCCCCACGCCTGGGAGGTCGAGGTCCAGGGCAAGGACGCGGAGGAGCACGACCTGCGCGTCGACCTGAGGACCGGCGAGGTCATCACGGACACGGCGGACCACAACGACGAGAGCACGGACGACTGAGGACTGCCCCGGATCGTGGACCAGCGCCGCATCAGCCAGGGTTGGCCCGGCTCGCCGCCCTGGCGCGGCCTCTCCAGTTACCTCCCCCGGCCGAAAGCTGGGGAGTGCCCCCAGCTGCGTTGCCCGATCGGCCGAGCAGGCCCTCCCCTGGCCTTCGGCACGGGGGGACCCCAGAGGCCGATCCGGCGCCTTGCAGCTGACCAGGTCACCTCGCTACGGGGCAATCCTTGGCTCACGCGGCACCAGCCGCCGACGAAACGTGAGGGAGCCGGGGCCGTAGGGCTGGGGGCTCTGGAGACTTCGGGTCCCCATGCCGAAGGCCAGGGGAGTATGTGTGGGCCGCCAGGCCCGTGAAGAGCCGCAAAGAGACGTTTCAGGACCCCCAGCCCCGGAAGCCGCGGCCCCGGCTTTGCCGCCAAGCTTCGGCGCACCCGCCCGGGAGGCCCAGGCACCAGCGCCCGGAGCGGGCCTCCAGCTCGCGCCGGAGGCGACCTGCCGTCAGGCTTCCGTCAGCCCCGCCACCAACTCATCCGCGGCCGCGTACGGGTCCAGCTCCCCCGCCACGATCCGCTCCGCGAGCGCACTCAGCCGGCGGTCCCCGTGGAGATCGGAGATCCGTTCCCGCAGTCGCGTCACGGCGATCGTCTCGACCTCCCCGGCCGCCCGCCGGGCGCGCCGTTCCGCCAGGACCCCGTGTTCCTCCATCCACGCCCGGTGCTTCTCCAGCGCCTGGACCACCTCGTCGATGCCCTCGCCCCGCGCCGCGACGGTCTTCACGATCGGGGGCCGCCAGTCGCCCGGAGCCCGTGCCTCGCCCAGGCCGAGCATGTGGTTCAGCTCCCGGGCGGTCGAGTCGGCCCCGTCCCGGTCGGCCTTGTTGACGACATAGACGTCACCGATCTCGAGGATCCCGGCCTTGGCGGCCTGGATCCCGTCACCCATCCCCGGGGCCAGCAGCACCACGCTCGTATCGGCCTGCGCGGCGATCTCGACCTCCGACTGCCCCACTCCCACGGTCTCGACGAGCACCACGTCGCAGCCCGCGGCGTCGAGCACCCGGATGGCCTGCGGCGCGGCCCACGCGAGCCCGCCGAGGTGCCCCCGCGTCGCCATCGACCGTATGTAGACCCCCGGGTCGGAGGCGTGTTCGCTCATCCGCACCCGGTCCCCCAGCAGGGCCCCGCCCGAGAACGGCGACGAGGGGTCCACGGCGAGCACTCCGACCCGCTTGCCGATCCTGCGGTAGGCGGATACGAGCGACGAGGTGGAGGTCGACTTCCCCACGCCCGGGGATCCGGTGAGCCCGACGACGTACGCCCCGCCCGTCAGCGGGGCGAGCGCCGCCATCACCTCGCGGAGCTGCGACGACCCGCCCTCCACGAGTGAGATCAGCCTGGCCACGGCGCGGGGCCGGCCCTCCCGCGCCTGCTCGACCAGGGTGGGGACGTCGACCATGGCTGTTCCGCTCCTCGTGCTCGTACGAGCTGCCGCACCGGCAGCCCCACCTGTCGGCCGCTTCCGGCCGAGCTCTTCACCCGCTCGTACCGTCTACCGCCGAAGGCCTACCGCCAACCGCCGCCCGCCGGCTCCCGACGACAGCCGACCACCCGCGACGCCGACCGGCGACCGCCCGTGGTGCCGTCGACCGCCGGGCGGACGACGTTCTTCGTCGGACCTACTGCTGTGACCCGGTCACAGCACTAGCGCCCGTTCTGCGGCACCCGGATGATCAGCGCATCGCCCTGACCGCCGCCACCGCACAGAGCCGCCGCGCCCGTACCGCCGCCGCGGCGCTTCAGCTCCAACGCCAGATGCAGCACGATCCGGGCCCCGGACATCCCGATCGGGTGGCCCAGCGCGATCGCGCCACCGTTGACATTCACCTTTTCGGAGGAAACCCCAAGGTCCTTCATGGACTGGACCGCGACGGCCGCGAACGCCTCGTTGATCTCGATCAGATCCAGATCCCCGACGTTCAGCCCCTCCTTGCCGAGCGCCTGCGTGATCGCGTTCGAAGGCTGCGACTGCAGCGAGTTGTCCGGGCCCGCCACATTCCCGTGGGCACCGATCTCGGCGATCCACTCCAGGCCCAGTTCCTCCGCCTTGGCCCTGCTCATCACCACGACGGCCGCCGCACCGTCGGAGATCTGCGAGGACGTCCCCGCCGTGATGGTCCCGTCCTTGGCGAACGCGGGCCGCAGCCTCCCCAGCGACTCGGCCGTGGTCTCCGCCCGGATGCCCTCGTCCTTCGCGAAGATCACCGGGTCGCCCTTGCGCTGCGGGATCTCGACGGGGGTGATCTCCGCTTCGAACAGGCCGTTCTTCTGCGCCGCGGCGGCCCGCTGGTGCGACTGCGCGGCGATCTCGTCCTGCTCCGGGCGCGCGATGCCGAGCCGGGTGTTGTGCTTCTCGGTCGACTCGCCCATCGCGATGTTCTCGAAGGCGTCGGTGAGGCCGTCGTGCGCCATCGCGTCGAGCATCTCGATCGCGCCGTACTTGAAGCCCTCACGGGACTTCGGCAGCAGATGCGGGGCGTTGGTCATCGACTCCTGCCCGCCGGCGACCACCACGTCGAACTCACCCGCGCGGATCAGCTGGTCGGCCAGCGCGATGGCGTCGAGCCCGGACAGACAGACCTTGTTGACGGTCAGCGCCGGCACGTTCATGGGGATCCCGGCCTTGACGGCCGCCTGCCGGGCGGGAATCTGCCCCGCACCGGCCTGGAGCACCTGGCCCATGATCACGTACTGGACCTGGTCGCCGCCGATGCCCGCCCGGTCCAGTGCGGCCTTGATGGCGAAGCCGCCGAGATCGGCTCCGGAGAAGCTCCGCAGGGACCCGAGCAAGCGCCCCATGGGCGTACGGGCGCCTGCGACGATCACAGAGGTGGTGCCGTTCGGTCGGGTCATGGTGCGGCCCCTTCGGGGAGAAGGAAGTTAACGAGGGTTTTCGTCAATGTACTGAGCGGTAGGCGACTGGTCACCGGTCAGCGGGTGTGATCGCGCGCACGTTGCGTAACCACATGAACGAGCGGTGCACTGGATCCATGCTGACGCGAATCGACCACATCGGGATCGCCTGTTTCGACCTCGACAAGACTGTTGAGTTCTACCGTGCCACGTACGGCTTCGAGGTGTTCCACACCGAAGTCAACGAGGAACAGGGTGTCCGCGAGGCCATGCTCAAGATCAACGAGACCTCGGACGGCGGCGCCTCCTACCTCCAGCTCCTGGAGCCCACCCGAGACGACTCCACCGTCGCGAAGTGGCTCGCCAAGAACGGCGAGGGCGTGCACCACATCGCCTTCGGCACCGCGGATGTGGACGCCGACTCCACGGCCATCCGCGACAAGGGCGTACGGGTGCTCTACGACGAGCCGCGCACCGGTTCGATGGGCTCGCGTATCACGTTCCTGCACCCCAAGGACTGCCACGGCGTCCTCACCGAACTGGTCACCGCCAACAACGCCTCCCCCGACGACCACTGACCTGTTCGTCCCCCGGCCGGTAGAGTGGCCGCTCGGCCGGGGTTCGGGTTGGGGGCTGTGACCCATGCCTCGCCGATGATCTGACACCATTCTCCGTCAGGCACGTACTAGAGCAGCACCAGAGCACGTACCGGCTAGTAGTGAAGGAAAGTGCAGATCGGAGAACGGGCCGGCGCCTGGAAAGGCAGGGCAACCGCCGGTGTCGACGCAACCAGGGGACGGATGGGACCGCGCAGTGCGGGGCTACGACCGCTACGAGGCTGACGACCACCTCTCGAAGTTCGAGGCCGAGATGGAGCGGCTGAAGACCGAGCGGGAGAAGGCCGTCCAGCACGCCGACGATCTCGGCTACCAGGTCGAGGTGTTGCGCGCCAAGCTCCACGAGGCGCGCCGCAACCTCGCGACCCGTCCTGCCTACGACAGCGCCGACATCGGCTACCAGGCGGAGCAGATGCTCCGTAATGCCCAGATCCAGGCGGACCAGCTGCGCGCCGACGCCGAACGCGAGCTGCGCGAGGCCCGGGCCCAGACCCAGCACCTTCTCCAGGACCAGGCCGAGCGGCAGGCCCGGCTGGAGGCGGAGCTGCACGCCGAGGCGGTGGCCCGCCGGCAGCGTCTGGACGAGGAGCTCGCCGAGCGCCGGCAGACCGTCGAGTCCCATGTCAATGAGAACGTCGCCTGGGCCGAGCAGCTGCGTTCCCGTACCGAGGCGCAGGCGCGCCGGCTCATGGAGGAGTCCCGGGCCGAGGCCGAACAGGCTCTGGCCGCTGCCCGTGCCGAGGCCCACCGCCTGGCCGAACAGGCCCGCGAGCGGCTGGTCTCGGAGACCGAGACGGCCCGCTCCGAGGCGGAGGCGATCCTGCGGCGGGCCCGTACGGACGCCGAGCGGCTGCTGAACGCCGCCTCCTCCCAGGCCCAGGAGGCCACCGACCACGCCGAGCAGCTGCGCACCTCCACCAGCTCGGAGTCCGACCAGGCCCGTCGGCAGGCGGCCGAGCTGACCCGCACCGCCGAGCAGCGGATGAAGGATGCCGAGGAGGCGCTGCGCGAGGCGCGTGCCGAGGCCGACCGGTTGCGCGAGGAGGCCACGGCCACCGCCTCCAAGCGGCTGAGCTCGGCCGAGTCGGAGAACGAACAGCGCACTCGTACCGCCAAGGCGCAGATCGCCCGGATGGTCACCGAGGCCACCAAGGAGGCCGAGGCGGTCAGGGCCGAGGCCGAGCAACTGCGCGCCGATGCCCGCGCGCAGGCCGAGCGGCTGATCGCCGAAGCCGAGGAGACGGCCCGTACGAGCGTCGCGGAGGACTCCGCCGCGCAGCTGGCCAAGGCCGCCCGCAGCGCGGAGGAGGTGCTGACCAAGGCGTCGGAGGACGCCAAGGCCACCACGCGTGCCGCGTCCGAGGAGGCCGAGCGGATCCGCCACGAGGCCGAAGCGGAGGCGGACCGGCTGCGCGCCGAGGCGCACGACAGCGCGGAGCAGCTCAAGGGCGCGGCGAAGGACGACACCAAGGAGTACCGCGCCAAGACCGTCGAGCTCCAGGAGGAAGCCCGGCGGCTGCGGGGCGAGGCCGAGCAGCTGCGTTCGGAGGCGGTCGCCGAAGGCGAGCGGATCCGCGGTGAGGCCCGCCGCGAGGCAGCACCGCCGCTGGACGACGAATTCCCACGCCTATAAGCTGCAGACGAATACCACCACCGAGAGCGAGCGCGTCCGCACCGAGGCCATCGAGCGCGCCACCACGCTGCGCCGGCAGGCCGAGGACGCTCTGGAGCGCGCCCGTGCCGAGGCCGAGGAGCTGCGCGCGGAGGCCGCGGCGCAGACCCGGCGCACCTCCGAGGAGGCGGCCGAGGAGGCCCGGCTGCTGCGCGAGGAGGCCGAGGAGGCCGCCCGCGAACGGCGCGCCGAGGCCGCCGAGGAGCTGGCCCGGCTGCATTCCGAGGCGGAGGAGCGGGTCGCCGCGTCCGAGGAGGCGCTCCAGGACGCCCGTACGGAGGCGGAGCGGCTGCGCCGGGAGGCCGCCGAGGAGATCGAGCGGCTCCGCGCGGACGCCGCCGAGCGGCTGCGCACGCTCCAGCAGCAGGCCGAAGCCGAGGCGGAGCGGCTGCGCACCGAGGCCATCACGGACGCCTCGAACACCCGCACCGAGGGCGAGTCCGTGGCCGTACGGTTGCGCAGCGAGGCGGCGGCCGAGGCCGAGGAGCTGCGGGCCCAGGCCCAGGAGACCGCGGACCGGGTACGGGCGGAGGCGGCCGCGGCGGCCGAACGCACCGGCGCCGAGGCGGCGGAGGCCCTGGCGGCCGCCCAGGAGGAGGCCTCCCGGCGCCGCCGCGAGGCCGAGACGATGCTGGGCGACGCCCGCGAGGAGGCGCACCAGGAGCGGGCGCAGGCCCGCGAGCAGAGCGAGGAACTGCTGGCCACGGCCCGTAAGCGGGTCGAGGAGGCACAGACCGAGGCACAGCGGCTGGTCGCAGAGGCGGAGCGGCGCTCCGCCGATCTGGTGGCCGCCGCCGAGGTGACCGCGCAGCAGGTACGGGACTCGGTCTCCGGGCTGCACGAGCAGGCCGAGGAGGAGATCGCGGGTCTGCGGTCCGCCGCCGAGCACGCGGCGGAGCGCACCCGGACCGAGGCGCAGGAGGAGGCCGACCGGGTCCGCTCCGACGCGTACGCCGAGCGGGAGCGCGCGGCCGCGGACGCGAACCGGATCCGGCGGGAGGCCCACGACGAGGCCGAGGCCGCCAAGTCCCTCGCGGAACGCACGGTGTCGGAGGCCATCGAGGAGTCCGACCGGCTGCGCGCCGAGGCGCGGGACTACGCCAACCACCAGCGAAGCGAGGCCGCGCAGCAGGCCGACCGGCTCGTCACCGAGGCCACGACCGAGGCGGACCGGCTCGTCGGGGAGGCGACCAGGGAGGCCGAGCGGCTGCGCACCGAGGCCGCGGAGACACTCGGTTCGGCCGAGCAGGAGGCCGCGCGGACCGTGGACGCGGCCCGTGCCGAGGCCAACCAGCGCCGCTCGGACGCCGCCGAGCAGGCCGACCGGCTCATCACGGAGGCCGGCCACGAGGCCGAACGGCTGCGCACCGAGGCCGCGGCCACCATCGCCTCGGCGCAGGAACACGCACGGCGTACCCGTGCCGACGCCGACCGGGTCAGGGCCGACGCCGAGGCGGAGGCCGAGCGGCTGCGCCGGGAGGCGCAGGAGGAGTCGGACCGGGTGCTCGACGAGGCCCGGCAGGCCGCGGGCAAGCGCCGCGGCGAGGCCGCCGAGCAGGCCGACCAACTCATCGCCAAGGCCCAGGAGGAGGCGCTGCGCACCGCCACGGCCGCCGAGGAGCAGGCCGACAAGATGGTGGGCGCCGCGCGCAAGGAGGCCGACCGGATCGTCACCGAAGGGACGAACGACGCCAACAGCCGCGTGGAGCGGTCCCGTACGGACGCGGACACCCTGCTCGGTGAGGCCCGTCGGGACGCGACCGCGATCAGGGAGCGCGCCGAGGAGCTGCGGGCCCGTGTCGAAGCGGAGATGGAGGAGCTCCACGAGCGGGCGCGCCGGGAGTCGGCCGAGGCGATGAAGTCCGCGGGTGAGCGCGTGGACAAACTGGTGAAGGCGGCCAACGACCAGCTCGCGGAGGCCGAGGAGAGGGCCAAGTCACTGGTCTCGGAGGCGACCAGCGAGGCGAGCAAGGTGCGGATCGCCGCGGTGAAGAAGGCCGAGGGGCTCCTGAAGGAGGCCGAGCAGAAGAAGGCCGCGACGCTCCGGGAGGCGGAGCAGCTCCGTCAGGAGGCTGCCGAGGAAGCGAAGCGCACGGTTGACGAAGGCAAGCGGGAACTGGAAGTTTTGGTGCGCCGCCGCGAGGACATCAATGCGGAGATCTCCCGTGTCCAGGACATGCTGGAGGCGTTGGAGTCATTCGAGGCACCGGCCGGCGGCAAGTCCGGGTCCAACAACGGCTCCGCCGCGGGAGGCATCAAGGCGGCGGCCGGTGCAGGCGCCACTCGTTCGAGTGGCAAGCAGTCCGAGGGGTAAGCCACCCGAAAGAGGGGTCATTCTCCAGATCAAACCTGCGTTGACTCGATGACACGCCGCTTGCGCCCCTAGGATTCCCCCTATCACCTCACCGGTCTCTTTCGACAGGAACCCCATGAGCGACACTTCCTCCCCCTTCGGCTTCGAGCTCGTGCGGCGTGGATACGACCGCGGGCAGGTGGACGACCGCATCACGAAGCTCGTCGCCGACCGTGACAGTGCACTGTCTCGTATCACCTCTCTGGAAAAGCGCATCGAGGAGTTGCATCTCGAAACGCAGAACGCCCAGGCCCAGGTCAACGACGCGGAACCGTCGTACGCCGGACTCGGCGCGCGGGTCGAGAAGATCCTCCGGCTCGCCGAGGAGGAGGCGAAGGATCTGCGCGAGGAGGCCCGTCGGGCCGCCGAGCAGCACCGTGAACTGGCCGAGTCCTCCGCCCAGCAGGTCCGTAACGACGCGGAGACGTTCGCCGCCGAGCGCAAGGCGAAGGCCGAGGACGACGGCGCCCGGATCGTCGAGAAGGCGAAGGGCGAAGCCGCGTCCCTGCGTGCCGAGGCCCAGAAGGACGCGCAGTCCAAGCGCGAGGAGGCGGACTCCCTCTTCGAGGAGACCCGTGCCAAGGCCGCGCAGGCCGCCGCCGACTTCGAGACCAACCTGGCCAAGCGCCGGGAGCAGTCCGAGCGTGATCTCGCCTCCCGTCAGGCCAAGGCGGAGAAGCGCCTCGCCGAGATCGAGCACCGCGCCGAGCAGCTCCGCCTCGAGGCGGAGAAGCTGCGTACGGACGCGGAGCGCCGGGCCCGCCAGACGGTGGAGACCGCGCAGCGCCAGGCCGAGGACATCGTGGCCGACGCCAACGCCAAGGCCGACCGGATCCGCAGCGAATCCGAGCGCGAGCTGGCGGCGCTCACCAACCGCCGCGACAGCATCAACGCCCAGCTGACGAACGTCCGCGAGATGCTGGCGACGCTGACAGGTGCCGCGGTGGCCGCGGCCGGCACGCCCGAGGAGGAGCCGATCTCGCGCGGCGTCCCGGCCCAGCAGAGCCGCTAGGGCTGTTTCAAAAGTCCCTCCCCCAGACTCCGTCCGGGTGGGGGTGCCCCCGGCCGAAGGTTGGGGGAGTGCCCCCAGGTCCGCGGCGTCTGGCACGCACTCCCCCACCCAGCGGTAGCTGGGGGAGCCGCGGACCCCGCCCTTCGGGCGGACGGCGCTACATTTGAAACACGCTGGCCCATCCGGGCGCTCTTGTCGGGCCCGCGACACCCGGTGCCCTCCCCCGGCTACCCGCTGGGAGGGGGCGGCCTCGCGGCCCAGCCGCTGTCGCCCGTACCGGGTGTACGGCGGTCCCGGCGGCCGGCCACCGCGTCCGGCCCGGCTGCGCCCGCGTCAGCAGGCAGGACCAGGCAGGACGGAGCACGCTCCGTACCGACCACCCGCACGTCCGCTCAACCCCGTGGCCCCCGCCTTCACGAAGGCGCGGGCCACGGGGTTGAGTGGTATGTGGCCCAGCGCACCGTGCCCCTCGGCGCATGGCACCGCACTCCCTGGCCGGAGGCCACCGGTGGCGGGCGGCACGGTGTGCTCTTAGCGTGTGGGAATGATCGAGCTCGAAGGGCTGACGAAACGGTACGGCGACACGCTGGCCGTCGACCGGCTGACCTTCACCGTACGGCCGGGGGCCGTCACCGGCTTCCTCGGGCCGAACGGCGCGGGCAAGTCCACCACCATGCGGATGGTGCTCGGCCTGGACCACCCCACCGCCGGGGATGTCCGTATCGACGGCATGCACTACCGCGAACTCCATGAGCCGCTGACGTCCATCGGCGCGCTGCTGGACGCCCAGGCGGTGCACGGGGGCCGCAGCGCGTACCACCATCTGCTCTGTCTGGCCCAGAGCAACGGCATTCCGCGCCGCCGGGTCTCCGAGGTGCTGGACATCGTCGGTCTCGCCTCGGTGGCCCGGAAGCGCGCCAAGGGCTTCTCGCTCGGGATGGGGCAGCGGCTGGGCATCGCGGGCGCGCTGCTCGGTGACCCGCGGATCCTGATGTTCGACGAGCCGGTCAACGGGCTCGACCCCGAAGGCATCCACTGGATCCGCAATGTGATGAAGCGGCTGGCCGCCGAGGGCCGGACCGTCTTCGTCTCCAGCCATCTGATGAGCGAGATGGCTCTCACCGCGGACCATCTGGTCGTCATCGGACAGGGCAGGCTGCTCGCCGACACCTCCATGGCCGACTTCATCGCCGAGAACTCCCGGTCGTACGTGCGACTGCGCACGCCCGAGCCGGAACGGCTGCGGGATGTGCTGTACGCGGCGGGCCTCAGCGCGGTGCCGGACGGCGACGGTGCGCTGGAGGTGGACGGTACGGACGCGGCGCGGCTGGGCGATCTGGCCGCACGGCACCGGGTGGTTCTGCATGAGCTGAGCCCTCAGCGGGCGTCGCTGGAGGAGGCGTTCATGCGGCTGACCGCGGAGTCGGTCGAGTACCACGCGCACAGCGACGGCGACAACGACGGCGGGCACGACGTGCCGGTGCGGACCCCGGCCTCCCGGCCACGGGTCCAGGAGCCGGCCGTACAGCGGGCAGGCTGGGGCGCCGACTGGCGCGAGCAGGGCCGGAACGACCGGAAGGGAGTCTGACCGATGGCCGCCACGCAGGTCCTCCAGTCGGAGTGGACGAAGATCAGGTCGGTGCGGTCGACGGTGTGGACGCTGAGCCTCGCCCTGGTGGTGACCCTCGCCCTGGGCGCACTGATCAGCATCGTCTCCAAGGCCTCTTTTGACGATATGTCGACACGAGACCAGGTGACCTTCGATCCGACCTACGTCAGCTTCGCCGGCATGGGGCTCGGCCAGCTGGCGATGATCGTCTTCGGGGTGCTGGTCGTCTCCACCGAGTACAGCACCGGAATGATCCGTACCTCGCTCGCCGCGGTGCCGCAGCGGGCCACCTTCCTCTTCTCCAAGATCGCGGTCGCCTCGGCCCTCGCGTTCGCCGTGGGGATGGTGACGAGCTTCGGGGCCTTCTTCCTCGGGCAGGCTCTGCTCGGTGACCACCGGGCGCAGATCGGCGATCCCGGGGTGCTGCGCGCGGTGTTCGGCGGCGGGCTCTACATGGGGCTCATCGCGATGTTCTCGATGGGCGTCGCGGCGATGCTCCGCAGCCCGATGCTGTCCCTCGGCATCCTGATGCCCTTCTTCTTCCTGATCTCGAACATTCTGGGCAATGTCGACGCCACCCGTAAGGTCGGTCAGTATCTGCCGGACCAGGCGGGCAGCAAGGTCATGCAGGTCATCTCCCCACCGGACGACACCGCGCCGTACGGGCCCTGGGGAGGTCTCGGCGTCATGGCACTCTGGGTGGCGGCGGCCCTGATCGGCGGCTGTCTCGTCCTCCGGAGACGGGACGCCTGAGGCGGACACGCGCACAGGAAGGCCCCCTCGTGGAGAACCGGAGCCTGGAAGCGCTCGGGTACACCGACGCCCCTGCCGAGCGGCCGCTGACGTATCCGGGACGGCCCCTCTCCGAGCCCGGTCTGCTCACCGGCCGGGAGCTGCTGCCGCTGGGCGTCCGGCGACGCCGACTGGGTGCCTGGCACCTGGACGGCCCCGGCCCCGCCCGGGAGCTGGACGAGGCACTCGGCGCGCTCGGACAGGCCGGTACGGGCCGGCGCCATCCCGTGATCGCGGTCGGCTCCAACGCCTCCCCCGCGCAGCTCGGCCACAAACTCGCCCGCCTCGGCCTCCCCTCTGCCGTGCCGATGGTGCCGGTACGGGTGTGCGGGATCGCCGTCGGCTGCTCGGGGCACATCAGCCGCGCGGGCTATGTGGCCCGGACACCGTATGTGGCCGAGGACCCGGAAGCCGGGGCCCCGTATGTCGTCAGCTGGCTGGACCCCCTCCAGCTCAAGGGCGTGGACGACACCGAGTTCCCCAACTACCGGCGCGCGTTGCTGCCGGGCGACCGCTTCCCCATGACCCTGCCCTCCGGGGAGCGGCTCGGCGGCGCGTACCTCTACGTGAGCACGCATGGGGCGCTCGCCGGCCGGGACGGCCGTCCGCTGCCCGGCACCGGCACCCAGGCCGCGCTGCTCACCGCACTCCTGCACGATTCCCCCCGGCTGAGGCAGCTGCTCGGCCCCGGCCCTCAGGACTGGGTCCGGCGGGCCGGCGCCGACCCGGAACTGCGCCGGCGGGGCACCCGGCTCCTCGCCGCGGAGGGCAGGGTGCTCCCGCAGACCGACTTCCTGCCGTACCTGGACGACAGCGCCGAGCCGTATCTCTACGACGACCTGCCGCCGCTCGGGGGTTCCCTGCCCACCGGCGGCTGACGGACCTCCCGCCCGCTCCGATTTCACGGGAACCGTCAACGTCTCGTTATCCTCCTAAGCCGTACGGGGGTTTCAGCACAGACATACGAGCCCCCGACCCATCCGGCGAGGGGCGGATAATGATCGAGGCAGTCGGCCTGACAAAGCGCTATGGCGCCAAGACGGCCGTGTACAACCTGTCGTTCCAGGTACGGCCAGGTACCGTGACCGGCTTCCTGGGGCCCAACGGCTCCGGAAAGTCCACCACGATGCGCATGATCCTGGGACTCGACGAGCCGACGAGCGGCCGGGTGACGATCGGCGGCCATCCGTTCCGCCGGCTGCCCAACGCTCCGCGCCAGGTGGGCGCCCTGCTCGACGCCAAGGCCGTGCACGGCGGCCGCAGCGCCCGTAACCACCTGCTGTGCCTGGCGCAGCTGTCGGGCATTCCGGCCCGCCGGGTGGACGAGGTACTGGGCGTGGTCGGTCTGCACGAGGTGGCGAAGAAGCGGTCCAACGGCTTCTCGCTCGGTATGGGCCAGCGGCTCGGCATAGCCGCGGCGCTGCTCGGCGACCCGCAGGTGCTGCTCTTCGACGAGCCGGTCAACGGCCTCGACCCGGAGGGCATCCTGTGGGTCCGCAACCTGATGAAGCGGCTGGCGTCCGAGGGCCGTACGGTCTTCGTCTCCAGCCACCTCATGAGCGAGATGGCGGTCACCGCCGAGCACCTCATCGTGATCGGGCGGGGCCAGCTGCTCGCCGACATGAGCGTCAAGGACTTCATCTCGCACAACTCGGCGGACTTCGCCCGGGTCCGTACGCCCGAGGGCGAGCCGGCGCAGCGGGAGAAGCTGACGACCCTGCTCGGGGAGGCCGGCGGGCACGTCCAGCCCGAGCCGGACGGGGCGCTGCGGGTGACGGGCGTACCGCTGCCCCGGATCAGTGATCTGGCGCACGACGCCGATGTGCGGCTGTGGGAGCTGTCGCCGCACCAGGCGTCGCTGGAGGAGGCGTACATGCGGATGACGCAGGGGGCGGTGGACTACCGCTCGACCGCCGACCAGCGGGCCGGCCTGCACGCCCAGGCGCCCGGCGGGTACGCACCGCAGGCGCAGCCGGGATACGCGCCGCAGGGCGGGCCCGGGTACGCGCCGCAGGGCGGGCCGGAGTACGCACCGCAGGGTGGCCCCGGGTACGCGCCGCAGGCCGGGCCCGGGTTCGGCCCCGGCCCGTCCCAGCCGCCCGGCGGCTTCCCGCCACCGCAGCCGGGGGGCTATCCGCCCGCGAGCCCCGCCGGGGCGTACGGCGCGGCGCCCGAGCAGCCGAACCCCTACGCGCAGCCCCAGCCGGCCGCGCAGCCCGCTCCCACCGCTCCCCCGGCCGCGCCGCCGCAGGCCCCCGCCGGAGCCCCCGACATGACGAAGCGTGACAGCGAGGACGACCGATGAGCACCCCGTACCAGCAGCAGGGCACGGCGCCGGCGGGCGCGCAGGGCGGACCCGTGCCACCGCCTTCCGTTCCCCAGGGCCCGCCGCCGGCCCAGCCGCCCGCTCAGCCGTTCGCCGCTGGAGCGTCGCATGCGGCGGGGACGGCGTACGCCTCGCCGATTCCCCTGCGACGTACGCACCTCGGTGATGCGCTCGCCTCCGAGTGGACCAAGATCCGGACTGTGCGGTCCACGATCTGGACGCTCGGCATCATGTTCATCCTGGTCGTCGGCATCGGCTTTCTGACGGCGCTCGGCCTCAGCAGCTCGGAGGAGGCCCAGACTCCGCTCCTGTCGGGCGGCTTCTTCGGGCTGATGCTGGGTCAGATCTGCGTCATCACGCTGGGCGTGCTGGTGATCACCTCCGAGTACGGCACCGGCATGATCCGTACGACGCTGACCGCCTGCCCGTCCCGCGGCCGGGTGCTGGCCGCCAAGGCGGTCGTCTTCTTCCTGCTCTCCTTGGTGATGACGACCGTGGCCGCCGGGGTGACGGCGCTGATCAACTCGGCGATGCTCAGCGGCAGGGCCCCGTCCGACTTCGCGGCGATCCCCAAGGACTCGATCGAGGGCGGCGAGGTGATCGCGACCAGCAGCGAGTGGCTCGGCGCGACGGTCGGCGCCGGCCTCTACGTGGCGCTGCTCGGCCTGCTCTCGCTCGCCGTCGGCTCCCTGCTGCGGCACTCGGCCGGAGCGATCACCACGATGCTCGGCGTCGTCCTGCTGCCGCTGCTGCTGGCGCTGTTCATGCCGGAGAGCATGCGGTCCCTGCGGGAGAAGCTGATCGAGTACTCGCCCCTGAACGGCCTCGCCTCGCTCTACCGCATTCCCATGAACGGCAGCGACGGCACGGGCTGGGACCTGCTCTGGGTGCTCGCGGGCGTCACGGCCGCGGCCCTGGTGGCCGCGTTCTCGCTGCTGCACAAGCGCGACGTCTGAGGCGCGCACGACCGCCGGGGATCCGAGCCGCACGAGGTAGCGGGCCCCGGGCACGCCGATACGGACGAGCCGGCCGGAATGCGCCGGAATTGGGGATCAGCACCGCCGTACGCGGTTCGGGGGAGGGACACCCCGCTCCGCCGGGACAGGACTGAGCGGCCCGCCGAGGCGCCCGGCGATGCACCCGGCCCGCCGGGACGGACCGTCCGGCGGGCCCGGTGGAGGGCGTCGGCGCCAACACCACACTCCGGTATGTCCTGCGACACGACGTCTCAACTCGTGTAAATTAGCGAACAGTTGTGCCAAGAGAGCACCGGTGTCCAGTTGAGGGCAACCTGCTCGTCGAGTCCGCTCAGGAACGTGGCGGCTCAGCACAAGAACGACCAAGGGGGAACGATGGGGGCTTCACGGGGGGAGCTGGCTCGTGTGCTGTTCACGGGCGAGCGGATACAGGATCGCGTCCGGCAGATCGGCGCCGAGATCACCCGCGACTACAGCGGCCGGGACCTGGTGGTCATCGGGGTACTGAAGGGGGCGGCCGCCTTCACGGTCGACCTGGCTCGTGCCATCGATCTGCCACTGGCCATGGACTGGGCCGCGGTGTCCACGTACGGACGGGGCAGTACGGCCGGAACGCCGCGGCTGCTCAAGGACGTCGGGGAAGACCTGGCCGGACGCGATGTCCTCGTCGTCGAGGACATCCTCGACACCGGCACCACGCTCTCCTGGCTGATGGACCGGTTCCGGGAGCAGGCCCCCGCCTCGCTGCACTGCTGTGTGCTGCTGCGCAAGCCGCACGCCGTCGCGAAGCCGGTGGAGCCCCGGTACGTCGGGTTCGACATCACCGAGCACTGGGTCGCCGGCTACGGCATCGACTACGCCGAGCGGCACCGCAACCTCGGCGACATCCATGAGGTGCGCCTCCCCGCGGCCGCACCGGCGGCTTCCGCCTGAGGGACCCCCGCGTGTTCCCGCCTGAGGGACCCCCGTGTGTCTTCCGCCTGAGGGACCCCCGCGTCAACGTCTTCGCCTGAGGGGCCCCGCGTCAACGTCACTGCCCGGCGACCCCACTGACCGGGCAGCGGTCAACCCTGCCTTGTTTGGAGCATGTGTGAACACCTTCGACCTTGCCATCATCGGCGCCGGCCCCGCCGGACTCGCCGCCGCCAAGCGGCTCGCCGGAAGCTCGTACAGCGTCGCGCTCATCGACGGAGGCAAGCCCGTCGACGAACGGGACCGGTATGCCGCGGTCGACATGACCCGCGGCCACGGAGGAGCCGGGCTGTTCTCGGACGGGAAGTTCTCCTTCTTCCCCTCGGCCAGCGAGCTGTGGACCCTTCCCCGGTCCGCCGACCTCGAGGCCGCGTACGCCTGGACCTGCGACCTGCTCGGCTCGTACGGCCTGGACACTCCCCCGTTCCCCTCCGACCCGACCGCCTACACCGTGGGCTCCGGCGAGTGGATCCTCAAGGAATACCCCTCGGACTACCTCCCGTTGGACGCGCGTCTGCGGCTGACCGCCGACATGGTCGCCGCGACGGACGCCACCGTCCTCAACGAGACCGAGGTGGTGAAGGCCGCGTACGCGTCCGCCACCGATGTCTTCGAGCTGTCCCTCCGCGATGCCAAGGGGGAGGAGTCGCAGATCGTCGCCCGCCGACTCGTCCTGGCCAGCGGCAGGTTCGGCCCGCTCGGCCTGCGCGCGCTGACCGAGCAGCGGTCCTTCCGCCGGCTGGAGGTCGGGTTCCGCATCGAGCAGCCGGCCGACACCGCGTTCTTCAAGGACATGAAGCAGCTCGACCCGAAGCTGCGCTTCCGCGAGCAGGACGGCAGCGTGGAGTGGCGGACGTTCTGCGCCTGCCGTCAGGGCGAGGCGGCGCTCACCGAGACCCAGGGTCTGTGGACCGTGTCCGGACGCTCGGACTGCCCGCCCACCGGGCGGTCCAACGTGGGCTTCAACACGCGGATCCTGGACGAGACGGTGGCGGCCCGTGCGCTCGAGCCGGCGCTCGCCGCGATGGCCGACGAGGAGTCCTACTTCACCCTCTCCCTGGACGCGCTCACGGACGACGAGCCGACGGCGGTGGCAACCTTCGACCGCGTCTACGGGCCGGAGCTGCGCGAGATCATGGTGCGCGGCCTGTCCCGCCTGGCGGCCGCGTACCCGACCATCCGGAACAACGGCACACAGCTGATCGGTCCCACGCTCGAAGGCGTCGGCTGGTACCCGAAGGTGGACGGTGACCTCCGGCTGCTGGACTCCCCCGCATGGGTGGCCGGCGACGCGTGCGGGCTGTTCCGCGGCATCGTCGCGGCGATGATCAGCGGTCACTACGCGGCGGACTCCGCGCTGCGGGAACTGGAAGCACTGCGGTGACGGCCACTCCTGCGGCACGCCGCGATCCGGTGGTCGGCGTCGGCGCTCTGTTGGTACGGTCCGACGGCGCCGTGCTGATCGGCCACCGGATCAAGCGGGGAGAGCCCGAGTCCTGGTGCCTGCCCGGGGGACACGTCGAAGCGGGTGAGACCTTCGAGGAGGCCGCCGTCCGGGAGATCGCCGAGGAGAGCGGTATCCACGAGGTGGCGGAGGCACGGGCGTTCACCGTCGCGCTCCACACCGGCGGGGACCGGACACAGGTGACGGCGGGCGTGCTGGCGCGGCTGGAGGCACCGGACGCCGTGGCGACCACCCCGGAGCCGGAGGTCTTCGACCGATGGATCTGGGCCCGGCCGGATGAACTCCCCGCTCCGCTCTTCCCCGCGAGCGCTGCTCTTCTCGCCGCCTGGCGAGGGGACCCCGCGGCGGGGGGCTGGACGGTGTACCCGACGGCCGATGTCACGGCGCGCCGTTGAGGCATACCGTAAGCCGTGACCGCCGACGGCCTCCCCCGTAGCCGTACGACGGTGACACCTGCGCGCACTGTCCTCTCCCCCTGTCCAAGGAGCGTCATTGACCACGAGTTCTCCGACATCTGTGGATGATTTCCGGTTCGACCGGCGCGCATGGACCAAGCTGTTGGTGCTCTGCACGGCCGTCCTCTTCGAGGGGATGAGCCTGTCGAGCATCAATGTGCAGCTGGCCGGCATCCAGCACGCCCTGGAGCTGCGCCCGGATCAACTGCAGCTGGTCGCCGGTGCGTTCCTCACCACGTACGCGGGACTGCTCCTGGTCGGTGGCAAGTGCGCGGACCAGTGGGGGCACCGACGGATGTTCCTCATCGGTGTGGGCATCTTCGGTGCGGGCTCGCTCGGGGCGGCGCTGGCCCCGGAGGCCATGTCGCTCATCACCGCCCGTGCCGCCCAGGGGGTGGGGGCCGCGATCACCGCACCCGCGGCCGTGGCGCTGATCGTCGCGGGATTCCCGGAGGGGGCCGCGCGCAACCGGGCCCTCGGGGTCTTCAGCGCGATGGGCGCCGCGGGCTTCTCCCTCGGTGTGGTGATCGGCGGACTGCTGACCCAGGGGTTCGGCTGGCGAGGGGCGTTCTTCCTCTACGTCCCGTTGAGTCTGCTGGTTCTGCTCCTCGGCGGCCGTGGCCTCGACCGTGCGGGCGGCGCGGGAGCGGCCCGGGGCCGGATGCCGTGGCTGCCCGCCCTGCTGGTCACCGGCGGGCTGATCGCCGTGGTGTACGCCGTGGGACGCGTCGGCACCGGCTCCCCTACCGAGATCGCGGTGGTCGCGGGCGCGGGCGTCGCCGCGGCCGCGGTGTTCCTCGCGACCCAGGCCCGGGCCCGGGTGCCGCTACTGCCGCTGTCCTTGGTGGCCGACCGCCGGATGGCAGCGGCCTGTCTCGCCCTGGGCGGTGCGTTCGCCGGGATCACGGGAGCGATGTTCCTCGTGGCGACCGATCTGCAGGACCGCCAGGGCTACTCGGCCCTGGCGGCCGGACTGGCCTTCCTGCCCCAGGGGCTCGCCGTGGGCCTGCTGTCCACCCCGGCGGCCCGGATGGCCAACCGCAGGCCCGCGACACGGCTGCTGCTCGCCGGGCTCGCCGTCATCACCGGGGGACAGCTGCTCTACACCACCGTGGAGCAGGGCGGTTACGCCACCCATCTGCTGCCCGCGGCCCTCCTGGTGGGCGCGGGCATCGCCGTGACGTACCCGGCGGCGGTCATGCTCACCAGCGCCGCCGCGTCCAGCGCCGACCAGGGCACCGCCTCGGGGGCCCTGGTCACCTGCCAACAGGCCGGTGGGGCGCTGGGAGTCGCGGCGGTGACCGGCATCCAGAGCACCGCTCCGGGGACGTTCTGGACCGGATCGTTCAGCCTGTGGGGATGCTTCGCCTTCGCCGCTGTGGCGCTGCTCGGCTGCACGGTGCTGCTGCTGCCCCGCAAGGCCGGGCCGAGGGGCGCTGCGGCGGCCCCGACGCAGCCCGCCGCCACGACGACGGCCGAGCGGACTCACTGACCGTAAAGGTTCATCCCGGGCGCGGCCGCGACCGTACGCGAGCGGCCACCGGTCGGCGGAGAGCTCAGTAGCGCGGCGCGTTACGGGACCGCTGCACCCGCGTGGTGCGGCGGTCCCTCGAGTTCCAGCACGCCCGGTGCCAGTGGCGCCGGTCGTCGGCCCCGCCCTCCCGGGCCCAGGCGACGACATGCGGGACACCCGGCGGAATCTCCTGGTCGCAGCCCGGGCAGCGGTAGTGCTTGGCCGCGGCGCCGCCGCCGACCTGGCGCACCACCCAGTCCTCGCCCTGCCAGTGCTCCGTCATCCCCCAGCCGCCGCCGAGAGGGGCACTCTCCAGGCCGTAACGGTCGCCGTCGGGGCGCGGAGAAAGGTTGTCGCCGCCGCGCGGGCGGTTTCGACGCGGAGACACGGGGCACCTCGCGAAGGATCCGGGGTCGCTGGCCGAGACCAGCGTACGCGGCGGGCGAGGGAGGGGCGGACCCAGCGAGACGAACTCCGCGATCACCCTGATAATCCGCAAAACTTCTCGCCAGGCCGTGCCCTTGGCACGTGTCAGACGTTATTGCCATCAGGGGGAGCCGCGTCGGCCGCGAGGAGGCAGAAGGCGATGCGTGTTGGAGCTTTTGCACTGGCCGCCCAATTCCCCGGCCAGGGACAGGGGGAGGCACTGCACCGTACGGTGCGGACCGCCGAGGTCGCCGAGGAGGCCGGGCTCGACTCGGTCTGGCTCGCCGAGCACCACTTCGTGCCGTACGGGGTCTGTCCGTCCGCGGTCACGCTGGCGGCGCTGCTGCTCGGCCGTACACGCCGCATCGGTGTGGGCACGGCCATCAGCGTGCTGCCGACCACCCACCCCGTGACGCTGGGCGAGCAGGCGGCGCTGCTGCATCTGACCTCCGGCGGACGGTTCACCCTGGGAGTCGGCCGCGGCGGGCCATGGGTGGACCTCGAGGTCTTCGGCTCGGGCCTGAAGGCGTACGAAACCGGGTTCCCCGAATCGCTGGACCTGCTGCTGCGCTGGCTGCGGGAGCCGCGCGTGGGCGCGGACGGCGAGCGCTTCTCCTTCCGGGAAGTGCCGGTGGTGCCCCGTGCGAACGAGCTGCTGGAGGCGCCCGACGGGCCACCGCTGGTGGTGGCCTGCACCTCCCCCGCGAGCGTACGACTGGCGGCCGAGCGCGGGCTGCCGATGCTGCTGGGCATGCACAGCGACGACGCGGAGAAGGCCGAGAGCGTCGCCCTCTGGCGCAAGTCCGCGCTGGCGGCGGGGCGTTCACCCGAAGAAGTGGCCGCGGCCGGGCATGTAGCGGCCGGGGTCGTCCAGATCGCGGACGCCCGTCCGGAGGCGGCCGAGGCCCTGGCCAAGGCGATGCCGGGCTGGCTGCGTCAGGGGCTGGGGGCCCATGTCACGGTCGATGGCAGGGCACGGCCGATGCGCGACCCGCACGCGTACACCGAGTTGCTGTGCGGGCTGCATCCGGTGGGGCCGCCGAAGCTCTGCGCCGACCGCCTCGCGGCCACGGCGGAGACCACCGGCATCAGCCGTTTCGCACTGCTCGTGGAGGGCACGGGCGATCTGGCGGCCACCGAGGAGAACGTGCGACGGCTGGGCAGCGAGGTGCTGCCGCTGCTCCGCTGAGGCGCCCCGAGCGATCAGCGGGAGCAGGAGCGCCGGCTCCGGGCAGGGAAGCGGGCCCCAGCAGGAAACACGGCAGCGGCAACACCGTCCACCGGTGCTGCCGCTCCCGCCCGCTGCACCTACCCCATACGCGGAGCGGCAGCCGCGGCGTCAGCAGTCCCGGAGTTCGGGGGACTGGTTGAGCAGCTGCCCCCGTACGGATGTGAACCGGGCCAGTCGCTCGTCAACCGCCGGGTCGAGCGGGAAGACCGCCACCCGGTGGCAGTTCTGGAACGCCAGCCTCACTCCGAAGTGCCTCTGGAGTGAGCCGCGTATCGCGTCACTCGCCAGCGCACGAAGCAGCTGGCCACGCGCCTGCTCGTCCGGCGGCGGCACGTGGTTGTCGGCGAACTGGCCGCCGTCCACCTTGAGCTGGGCCACCAGAGAGCTGATCAGCTCCCATGCGTAAGGCAGGGAGGTCCGGACGCAGTCGACGAATTCCGCTTCATCGACCTCGCCTCGCTCGGCCTTCTCCAACAGGGCCGGTGAGACGTCGAGCGACATGGGTTCTCCTCTCGCGACCCCGGGACCGGGGTCTTACGGGCAGGGACGGGAGTTCGCAACACAGCGTGGTCGTTCCGCGACTTCCCGCGTCAAAGGTATGTCGGCCACAGCGCCCGCACCAGGAAGATGGGCACACAACCGGCCACGGCCGAACAGGCTCATCCAGGGGCGAAGGGGGCGGCCCGCAGGGCCTCGATTGAGGGTGGTGGCGGGAGACGGGCGGGTGAGGGGGGCGGCCCGCAGGGCCTCGGTTGAGGGTGGTGGCGGGAGACGGGCGGGCGAGGGGGGCGGCCCGCAGGGCCTCGGTTGAGGGTGGTGGCGGGAGACGGGCGGGCGAGGGGGGCGGCCCGCAGGGCCTCGGTCGAGGGTGGTGG